>JBCCUW010000296.1:0-5787 GCA_039196385.1 Pseudomonadota bacterium | reverse complement strand
CAGCAATCTCCATGGACGCTTTATCCGATTCCAGCACCACTAGTAAGTCATTCACCGCAACTTCATCGCCCGCTTGCACGGCAATTTCGATCACGACAACATCACCGGCATCACCAATATCCGGCACCAGCACTTCGACCTGGCTCTCGGTACTTGCTGTGCTGCTTGTGTCTGCTGGCGTCGTTGCTGATTCTGCTTTGACTTCCGCCGCCGGCCCAGCCTCACTAGGCGCAGAATCCGCATCAGTATCGCTGGGGGCTTCCGCCGCCGGGGATGAGGGTGCGTCAGCAGGTGTCACCACTGCCACCGCATGACCTTCGCTCACCATGTCGCCCACTGCCACGAGAATAGAATCAACGGTACCGGCCACCGACGCTGGCAAGTCCATGGACGCTTTATCCGATTCAATCACCAGCAGCGTGTCGTTTTCTTCGACATAATCCCCGGGCGCGACGCACAGCTCGATCACTTCGACTTCATCGATATCACCCAGACTCGGAATGGTTATGTCCATGCTACTCCTGCTCTCTATCTGTGCTCGCGTTCAAGTAATAATGTTTAGCGACCGCACTGTTGTCAGCTCAATCGCGGATTGTTTTTCTGTGGATCAATTTGCATCTTCTGCCGCGCCTCAGCGACCTCCTGAGTAGAGATCAACTGCGCCTGGGCTAGTTTATGCAGCGCCGCCAGCGTGACGAAGCGGCGGTCCACCTCAAAAAAGTGGCGTAACGCTTCCCGGGTATCGCTGCGTCCAAAGCCATCCGTGCCCAGCACGTGATAAGGCGCTTCCAGACAACCCCTTAGCTGTTCCGGCAGCGCCTTCATATAATCCGTGGCGGCAATCACCGGCACATCTCCCGCCAGGCATTCGGCGACATAACTGCGTCGCGGTGACTGCTCCGGATTGAGCATGTTCCAACGTTCGACATCCTGCGCATCCCGCGCCAGTTCGGTAAAGCTGGTGACACTCCACACTTCCACCGCAACACCGTGATCTTCGCTGAGCATCTGCGCTGCCGCTTCAACTTCGCGCAAAATTGTCCCGCTGCCCAGCAGCCTGATCTTCTTCGCTGCAGCCGAGGTATTTGCCGGTGTATAGTCTGCCAGTTTGTACATGCCGCGCAGAATGCCTGCTTCCACGCCCTCAGGCATTTCCGGATGAGGATAGTTTTCGTTCATCACGGTCAGGTAGTAGTAGACCGGCTCCTGCTCAACAAACATGCGGCGGAGGCCGTCCTGCACAATCACCGCCAGTTCATAGCTGTAACATGGGTCGTAGCTGATGCAGTTGGGGATGGTGGAGGCCAACAAATGGCTATGACCGTCCTGATGCTGCAGACCTTCGCCATTCAGCGTGGTACGCCCGGCGGTACCCCCCAGCAGGAAACCGCGCGCCTGCAGATCGCCCGCGGCCCAGGCCAGGTCGCCCACCCGTTGGAAACCAAACATGGAGTAGTAAATATAAAACGGAATCATCGTATAGCGGTTGGTGGCATACGACGTCGCAGCAGACAGCCAGGCGGCAAAGGCGCCAGCTTCGTTAATGCCTTCTTCCAGCACCTGTCCGTCTTTCGATTCTCGATAAGAGTTCAGCTCATCTGAATCTTCGGGTTCATATAACTGCCCTTTGGAAGAGTAGATACCCAACTGACGGAACATTCCCTCCATACCGAAGGTGCGTGCCTCATCCGGCACAATCGGCACAATACGCTGACCAATCTGCTTATCCCGCAGCAGCGTCGCGAGAATGCGCACAAAGGCCATGGTGGTACTGATACTGCGTTCGCCGCTGCCTTTAAGCTGATTGGCAAAGACATCCAGCTCCGGAATCTGCAGCTTGGCGGTGTCCAGCACCCGATGCGGAATCGGACCACCCAGCGACTCCCGACGTTCGCGCAGGTAAATCATCTCCGGACTGTCATCCGCAGGTTTAAAATACGGCACTGTTTCCAGCTCTTTGTCAGTCAGCGGCACATCAAAACGGTCACGGAATTGTTTGAGTTCTTCGAGATTAAGCTTCTTCACTTGATGCGTGTCGTTTTCCGACTCGCCGGCATCTCCCATGCCGTAACCTTTTACCGTTTTCGCCAGAACCACGGTAGGTTGTCCTGTATGGTTCACTGCCTGGTGATACGCGGCGTAAACTTTATACGGGTCGTGCCCACCTCGATTCAGCCGGTAGATATCGTCATCAGAGAGGTTTTCCACCAGCTTGGCCAACTCCGGGTCCTGACCAAAGAAATTATGGCGCACATAGGCGCCGCCTTTGGCCTTGAAATTCTGATATTCACCATCAACGGTATTGTTCATGGCCTGCTGCATCAGGCCCTGTTCGTCGCGGGCAAACAGGGGATCCCAATGGCGGCCCCAGACCACTTTGATGACGTTCCAGCCGGCACCGCGGAAGTTACCTTCCAGCTCCTGAATGATCTTGCCGTTGCCACGCACCGGTCCATCCAGGCGTTGCAGATTACAGTTGACCACAAAGATCAGGTTGTCCAGTCGCTCGCGCCCGGCCAGCGCCAAGCCGCATAACGACTCCGGTTCGTCACATTCGCCATCACCCAGGAAAGCCCAGACCTTACGATCACTCTTATCCACCAGTCCACGTGAATCCAGATACTTCATGACATGCGCCTGATAAATGGCCTGCAAAGGCCCCAAGCCCATGGACACTGTCGGAAATTGCCAGTAGTCGGGCATCAACCAGGGATGCGGGTACGACGATAAACCCTGGCCATCCACTTCACGCCGGAAATTATCCATTTGCGCTTCACTCAGACGACCCTCGAGGAAAGATCGCGCGTAGATGCCAGGGGCCGCGTGACCCTGAAAATAAATGAGGTCGCCCGGGTTGGCGCTGTTTTCATCTGCCCCGCGGAAAAAGTAATTAAAACCAACGTCGTACAACGTGGCTGAAGAAGCAAAACTGGAAATATGCCCCCCCAGGTCACCCGGCCGCTGATTCGCCCGCACGACCATGGCCAGTGCGTTCCAGCGGATCAAGCTGCGCAGACGCCGTTCCATGAACAGATCACCCGGCATCAACGCTTCTTTGGCCGACGGTATCGTGTTGCGGTACGCCGTGGTAATGGTATAGGGCAGGCTGGAGCCCGATTTGGTCATGCGGTTAGACAAACGCTGCAGCAGAAAGTTGGCGCGCTCTACCCCTTCGTTCTCGAGGATGTACTCCAGCGACGCCAGCCATTCATTGGTTTCGTCTACGTTTGTGTCTGCCTGCTTGGGATACGCCATATAAATCTCTGTTGTCCTTAAACCGCGCCGTCTGTTTGCAGTATAGCTGTCACCCGGGGCTCAGGTTGGCCGCGAACTCCACGCGGTGCAGCCGCTCCAGTAGACCATGCCAATCAAAAAAAGGTCCAGGGTCCTGCTTACGACCCGGAGCAATTTCGTTGTGCCCTACAATGGCCCCCACACTGAGTTGCGGATAACGTTGCAGCAGCGCACCCAGCACGCCTGCGAGACTTGCATATTGGGCTCCGGTGAAGGGCTGATGTATATCACCCTCCAGCTCTATGCCAATGCTGTAGTCATTGCACCCGGTGCGCCCTCGCCAGCTGGATACACCGGCGTGCCAGGCACGCTGATCAAAGCCGACAAATTGCAATAACCGGCCCTGACGATCAATCAGCACATGGGGGGCCACCCGCAGGTCGCGAAGGTCAGCAAAGGATGGGTGTTCCGCGACATCCAGCACACCGCAGAACAGGCGCTCGGGCGCGCCGGTGCCGAACGTCCCTTCTGGCAACGAAACACAATGCAGCACGATGAGTTCCGGCGTGATACCCGGTGGGCGGGCGTCACAATGGTCGCTGGCCATCCAGCGCGCGGTGGTGAGGTGATGATTGAGATCAATGTCCATCTCGTCTGTCAGCATCTTGCGCTCTTTATCACTGGTGCAACAATTCAGGGTTCCGCCGCGTTACAATCCGGTTAACGTTGCGCTTACCCAAAACACCTACATTACTGAGTCCTATGCGAGCCCTATGATAGACGAAATCACCCTGCTAAACGCTGCACAACTTAACGTCCGTGCGGCTTTGTCTGAAGATCTAGGCAATGAAAAGGACGTTTCAGCCGCCTTGATTCCTACTGATGTCGCAGCCCGGGCCCAGGTGATCAGCCGGGACGCCGGGATCTTCTGCGGTCGGGTCTGGGTCGAAGAAACAGCCAAACAAGTTGACAGTAATATTTTGATTGACTGGTGCAAGGAAGACGGCGAACGGATCAGTGCAAACGATGTGCTGTTCTACCTGACAGGTTCTGCTCCGGCGCTGCTGACCGCAGAGCGGACCATGCTCAATTTTGTCCAATTGCTTTCCGGTACCGCCACAAAAACCGCCGCTTATGTGGGGCTTATCGCGGCCACGGAGTGTACGCTGCTGGACACCCGTAAAACGATTCCGGGACTGCGTGTTGCGCAGAAATACGCGGTCACCTGCGGGGGTGGGGCGAACCATCGCCAGGGGCTGTACGACGCCTATCTGCTCAAAGAAAACCACATCGCAGCCGCCGGCTCCATCAGCGCGGCGGTGCAGAATGCGCGCCAGGCCAACCCACATCTGACCCTGGAGGTTGAGGTCGAAAGTCTGGCTGAACTCGAAGAAGCCATTGCCGCAGGTGCTGACATCGCGATGGTGGATAATTTCACGCTGGAACAGACCCGCACGGCAGTCACCATGGCTCGCGGCAACATCAAGCTGGAAGCGTCTGGTGGCATTGATGAGAAATCCATCACCGACATCGCTGCCACCGGTGTGGACTATATATCGATTGGTGAGCTCACCAAAAACATCGACCCTCTGGATCTGTCGATGCGCTTTGTGGACTGACCGCCGCAACCCATACAAGGGGTGAGGATCAACAGGAGACAGAAGGACTTGTAGCTTGAGTAGATTCAGCGCGTTCGCCATTCATCTGGGCCTGAGCCTGGTCATTTTTGTCGGCCTGGCCTATCTGGTTGTGTTCCAATGGTATCCGGACTTCTTCTTCACCACCGACGGTGGTTGGCGGGGCATGCGGATTATTGTCTTCGTAGACCTGGTGTTGGGGCCCACTCTCACACTGGTGGTCTATAAACACGGTAAACCAGGCCTGCGCACAGACCTGTCCATTATCGGCGTGGTGCAGATAGCCTGCCTGATCGCCGGCACCTATGTGGTCTATGCCGAGCGCCCGCTTGCTATGGTGTACAACGACGGGCGGTTCAGTGTACTCAGTGCGGACGACTATACAGACGCTGGCATCGACGTTCCGGATCTGAGCGAGTACGCAGGCACCGGGCCAAAATGGGTCATGATCGAAATACCAACGGAACTGTACGAGGAAGCAGATTTTCGCGCGCGCTACTTTAAAACAGGGCGAGCTTTGAACACTTTTGCAGAGCTGTACCAGCCGTTTGATTTTGAGCATCCGCAAGTGCGGAATGACCCGTTGGAACCCGCCACCATCAGGTCTCAGGAGCAACGCGCGCAAGCGCTGGATACCTGGTTGGCACAAAGCGACGGCACGGAAGAAGATTACCTGTTTTACAGCATCGCTTCTCGATTCACTTACGGCGTACTGGCGTTTGACCGAGCCAGCGGGGAATACATCAGTCTGGTTGATTAATAGCTGTTTGGCGCTTTGACAGCGGCCGGATTCAGGCTGATATATGAGCACACCCACACGCGTGCGCCAGCGATTTTTTTTGTAAGCGACATCTCTCAAAGTTGACAAGAATTTTCCCAGATATTTCACCTCCCAAGAATCTAAGCCATTGTTTTT
>JBCCUW010000295.1:0-5802 GCA_039196385.1 Pseudomonadota bacterium | reverse complement strand
GTTGGCGGCCGCTTCGGCCGCCAATTCCATGACTACACTGAACGATTTCCTTTTCTATGCCACGGTCTGTCGCTGTCAATCGGCAGTCCGGCACCGCTTGACGTCAGCTTTGTACGCGACGTCAAAACCTTCCTCGACGACTTTAATATCCGCTACTACAGTGAGCATCTCAGCTATTGCAGCGACGATAAGGGTCATCTGTATGACCTGATGCCGATTCCGTTTACGGAGGAGGCAGTGCACTACGTGGCGGCGCGCATTCGCCAGGTGCAGGATATTCTGGAACGCACCATTGCCATTGAAAACGTCAGTTTTTATGCGGCGCCAGGCAAGCAGATGGAAGAGGTTGATTTTATCAACGCGGTGCTCGAAGAAGCGGATTGCACGCTGTTGCTGGACGTGAATAACATTTATGTGAACAGCATTAATCATGGCTACAACGCAGAAGACTTTCTGCTTGGGCTCGATCTGAGTCGCACGGCGTATCTGCACATCGCCGGACATTACAAAGAGGCGGAAGACCTGCGAGTCGATACACACGGCGCAGCCGTGATTGACCCGGTCTGGGATCTGTTGCGCCTTGCTTATGCCAAGGTTGGACCACTGCCCACCCTGCTCGAGCGGGATTTTAATTTCCCCCCGTTGCCCGAATTGCTCAATGAGGTGACTAGAATCCGTCAGATGCAGTCGCTTGCTGTGCCCCAATCGTGAGCCAGGACTGGACGGAAGCGGGTAGCAACTTACCGTATTTTCGCTCGGTGCAATTGGACTTTGCCGCGCATATCAGGCATCCCCAGAAATATGACCGGCCGGCGGATATTGAACCACGCCGTATGCAGATCTATATCGACCTGTTCTTTAACAACATTCAAGGATTCCTGGCGGGTGCGTTTCCTTTATGCAAACAGATCATCAGCGAAGCGCCCTGGCTGGCGCTGGTGCGCGAATTTGTGCATCTCCACCCCAGCGAGTCACCTTATTTTCTGCAGATATCCCAGGAATTTCTCACCTTTCTGCACGACCGGGGGTTAGACGGACTACCGGACTACCTGTTGGAACTGGCTCATTATGAATGGGTTGAGCTGAGCCTGGATGTTGCAGCGGACGTGGTTCCGGCAGCTTATTCAGCTGACGCTGAATTGAGCGGCGAGTTGGTGTTGAATCCTTATCTGCGGGCGCTGACGTACACTTGGCCGGTTCAACAGATTGGTCCCGATCATCAGCCGGACGGACCACCTCCGAAGGCGCCGACTTTTTTGATTGTCTATCGTAATACCCATAATGCGGTGCGCTTTATTGAGTCCAACCCGGTTACACATCGGTTGCTGGCCTTGCTGGAGGAGATGACCACGGCGGCGGCACTGGAACAGATAGCTGCGGAATTGCAAAGCGCCGGCCGTCAGGTCAGCTTGGCTCAGGTGCAGGAACAAGGGATGCAAACCCTTTCCCAGCTTCAGGCGCAAGGCATTATACTAGGCGTGCGTCAGGCCTGAGCGCGAAGCACTTTGCGCTTCGACTGAAAACGGTCAGGGCCAAATTTCAGGGCATAAAAACAAGGTAAACCGATGCACAAAATCCTGCACAAACCCATGCTCTTGCTGTTGCTGACAGTCCTCGCCGGTCCGCTGTCCGCTCAGGACGGCGAGAAAAACCCTGACCCCTGGCAAGGTATGAATCGTGCGGTCTTCAAATTCAATGATTTCACCGATCGTTATCTGCTCAAGCCCGTTGCTCAGGGTTATGTGAAAGTTCTCCCCGGTGTCGTGCGGCAGGGTATTGGTAATTTCTTCACCAATCTCGGTACACCTGCGGTGGCTCTCAATCAACTTCTACAGGGTAAGCCAAAAGACGCGTTATCCGACACGGGTCGATTTTTTGTCAATACAACCATAGGCTTAGGTGGTTTTATTGATGTGGGGACAAAAGTCGGGCTGCCTTCACATCAGGAGGACTTCGGGCAGACATTCGGCGTATGGGGCGTGCCGTCGGGCCAATATCTCGTGCTGCCGTTTATGGGCAGTTCCAGTGTCAGGGATGGTGTTGGGCAGGTACTTTCGACGTTTACCAATCCGATTGGATACCTGTCACTGGAGCGTGAACGCTATCCGGTAGCGGCGTTGTATGTGATTGATTTGCGGGCAGATCTGCTGAGCGCTGAGGCGTTGATTATTGGTGACGAATACCTGTTTCTGCGCGATGCGTATCTGCAACGACGCAAATTTCTCGTCAACGATGGCGAGCTGGAAGACGACCCGTTTGCTGATGATGGATTTGGTGACGACGATTTCGACGAAGATGACTTTGAGTAGATTTGATCGTTAGATAATCAGGTCTACTCTGAGCGTCAAGCGTTATTTACTGCTTGTACTCGACATGACACAGGAGTAGGGTGCTGCCCCCGAGCCCACTGGGATAGAGCACTAGTTTTAATGAGTCTGTTAGTGCTAGACCCCGATATTGCTGCGGCGCAGAAATTCGCCCAACAATTGACAGATCTAGGATTTGATACCCTGGTGAGCACTGAGCCCGGCGCTGCGTCCGGCTTGTGTTCTCAGGGCCATATTGAGTTGCTGGTATGCTGCGATGACAAGCTGTTGCAGCAAGTTGTCGTGCCGGCCGGTGTTGGCTATGTGTACGCTACGCAGCAACCCCCCGAAGTCGGACACCTCTTGCAGGTTCTGGATGAAGGTGTGCAGGACATCTGGCCGCTGCCCATGCCAGACGAGAAACTGCGAAACAAAGTTCACGCGATTATTGATCGCATGCAGCACTGGTTGAATGAAGTCAGCCGCGAGCTGCGTGATGCCCGCAGCGAACTGGAGCGGGATCAGCGGGCCGGGCAATACATTCAGATGGGTATGTTACCGCCTAACCCCATGGGCATCGGTCACTACCGTCTGCAGCACAAGGTGGAGCCTTCACTCATTCTCAGTGGCGACTTTGTCGACTACTTCCAAATCACCGATCGTTACTTTGCCTGTTATGTAGCTGATGTGTCGGGACATGGTGCTTCATCCGCCTTTGTGACAGTGCTGTTGAAGAATTTTTCCCGACGCCTGCGTCGGGAATATCGACCCTCCATGCTCACTCAGCCGGGTGAAGTATTGGCTTGGATCAATGCTGAATTGATTGATCAGCAGATCGACAAACACGTTGCTATGTTTTTTGCGGTCGTTGATATGCGTGACAACTGTCTGCACTACGCGAATGCCGCGCATTTTCCACCTGCGGCGCTGGTACAACAAAACCAGATCACCAGTCTGGAGCAGAAAGGCAAGCCGCTGGGTTTGTTTCCCGCGCTTAACTTTGAGTCCCGGACCGTCGATTTTCCGGAAGACAGCCGGCTGGTGGTTTTTTCGGATGGTGTGCTGGATCTGTTGAAAGGGTCTACGCTTGAAGATAAGGAACAGCAATTGTCGGCGTCGATAGTGCAACAACAAACCCTCAGTGAACTCTGGTCGGTGCTGGATACGACCAAACTGGGTGCAGACGATGTAAGTTGTTTGCTGGTGAATCATGAACACTAACTACAAAGCCTTCACAGTCCTGAGTGTGGTTCTTGTGTTAGAAACACTCTTATCAACAGTCCGCAGGATGAGCTTATGAGCGGTCGTATTCTGGTTGGTGATCACAATGGTGTTTACATCATCCGCTTTGAGGGTGATGTTCGGGTCACCTTGTCCGGTTCATTTGATCATTATCTCGAGTCCATCCTGCGCGATGCTGATCTGGTCTCGGTGCTGGTCGATTTGTCTGATGCCAAAGCGATTGATAGCACTTCGCTGGGTGTGCTGGCCAAACTGTCGATTGCGGTGCAGCAGCAGCGAGAGAAGCTGCCCACCCTGGTCTGTGGTAAACCCGATATATTGCGCATCCTGCACAATATGGGCTTTGATGACATTTTTGCGATTGTGGATGAGGTTTATCAATCTGCGCAGAATCTGGCAGAGCTGCCCGTGGCGACCGATCTTGATGAAGAGAGTTTGCGTCGCCAGGTGATCGAAGCACATACCACCCTGATGGAGATGAACCAGCGCAATCATGACACGTTCAAAGACCTGGTCGGTGCATTGGAGGCGGAAGACCGAGCGCAGCAGATAAAAACTGCGCATAACGGCTGTTGATCGTTCAGTCAATCAGCATTGCAAGTTACCCGCGGTGGACTAACCGTCGCGGGACTTGGTATCCCGAGCGGCATGTTTAGCTGCGATAAAATCTTTGTGTGAAACATACAGCAGGTCCGCCACCCGGCGCACCGTATGTTCTTCCAGAGCATCCAGGTGATTATCTGCATAAGCGACCCGCCACATGGCGCGCACAACATTGATTTTCTGGGTTTGATCCAGCTGCTCGTTGAGTACTCTGGTAAAGGGAAACACGCCCACGTTGTCCTGCAGATTGTCTTTGGTTTCCTGCAGAATTTCTGCCACGCGTTCAGCGCTCAGAGAAAACTCTTCAGCCAGAGCGACGCTCATGGTCTGCATCTCTTCGTGGCCAATCTCATGATCAGCCCAGACAACTTCGAACAACAAAGCTGCAGCAGCCAGCTCCGGAGCCGGGGTGGCATCCGCAGTATCTTCAGGGCGCAGTAGTTCAAGCAGGCGATTGAGCATCACGCGGCCCTTTGGTAAACCTGTGCCAAGGCTTCATCGAACAGCGTAATGTCGTTCTGTTTAAGGCGCTGGCTGTTGCTCAGCAGTTGCCGGAAGCGGCGCGCACCGGGGCGGCCGTTGCACAGATTCAGCAGGTGACGGGTCATGGCATGCAGCCGCACACCCTGGTCCAGTTGGGTGACCATGTAGCTGCGGTAACGCTGGAATATGTGTTCAATGGACCCGATTGGTGTGCCGCCCAGCGTGTGTTCAATCTCGCTCAGCAGGCCAGGATTGTGGTACGCCGCCCGCCCGATCATGACGCCATCTGCCCAGTGCAGGTGATCCATAGCCTCGGCTGCGGTGGTGATGCCGCCGTTCAGCACAATGGACAGGTTGGGGAAGATCTGCTTCAGCTGTCTGACACGATCAGGCTGCAGAGGGGGTATGGACCGGTTCTGCGCGGGGGTTAATCCGCCAAGAATCGCTTTGCGCGCGTGTACGTAAAAACGCTGGCAACCCGCAGCGGCAACCGTGGCGATAAATTGGTGCAGCAGTTCATCGCTGTCAGCGTCATCGACCCCAAGCCGGCACTTAACGGTGACCGGCACTGAACATGCCTTACGCATGGCGCTGACACAGCGGGCCACCGTAGCTGGTTGAAGCATCAGGCAAGCGCCGAAGGTGCCTTTCTGTACCCGATCCGACGGGCAGCCGACGTTCAGGTTAATTTCGTCGTAGCCCAGCTGCTCTACACGGCGAGCACATTCAGCCAAAGCGTCAGGTTCACAGCCGCCGAGTTGTAAAGCCACCGGGTGTTCAGCGGGGTTAAAATCGAGCAGATGCCATTGATCACCGTGGAGCAGGGCGCCGGTGGTTACCATTTCGGTGAACAGCAAGGCGTCAGCGGTAAACAGCCGATGGAGGTAGCGGCAGTGTCGATCTGTCCAGGCCATCATGGGGGCGACGCAAAGCAGTTTTGGTTCAGTTGGCTGTTCAATTGGTCCCATCAAATGTGTGCCGGTTTCTTATTGTGCATTGCGAACTATTTTACCTGGAGTTAGGAAAATATCAGCTTTGCCAGTAACATAGCGCGCTATCTTATTTAACGCCGGAGCGTGGCATGTATTTAGCGATGAATCGATTTCAGATTGCCAAAGGTTTTGAAGAAGGGTTTGAGAAGATCTGGCGCGAACGCGACAGCTTTTTG
>JBCCUW010000294.1:0-5803 GCA_039196385.1 Pseudomonadota bacterium | reverse complement strand
TGAATAGAACCACACCTTCCAGGTTTTTCTTGCCTGTATTGCACAGCGCGTGAAACTGCCCGGCAGGGACAACTGCCACCGAACCCTTACACACGTCAAACACCTCGTCTTCAATCTGAATCTGACCTTTGCCACGGTGCACAATCAGCACCTCTTCCACCAGCGTATGACTGTGTCCGGCATTGCTTTCCCCCGGGGCCATGCAGACCGGGGCCATCCCCAATTCGTCCAGTTTAGCCGCCCTTACGTTGCGTGCCGCAGCAAAATCGCTTTGGCTGAGAACTTTACCCATGAGTTACTCCTGATCCAATATCGTTTGTCTGTCGAGTGTCCTGCGACTACGTTACCACAGACTGTTGCTTGACAGCGGCTGTCACCCTTTGGCGACCGGCATAATCTGTTCTGCCAGGGCATCCATACGATCCAGCCCTCCCGGCCCGGCAAAAAAGAAGGCCGGTATCATGATACGGCCAACGCCCAGCGCGGCCAGTTCTTCCACACCTGCCACCGGATTGGCCATCTGGGCGCCAAACATGGCGTTAATTTCAATGCTGGAAGGATCGCGATCAGCGGCTTCAGCCGCCGCGCGCAGGCGCTGCAGCAACGCCCCCAACCGCTGTGCGTCACCCTCACCGGGAAAATAGCCGTCCGCCAGGCGCACTGCCCTGTTAATGGCTGCATCGGTATCACCGCCGACAAGTATCGGAATATTGCCATTCACAGGCCTGGGGCTGCAGGTAGCCGGTTCAAAATCGACAAACTCGCCATGAAATTCCGCGTGCGGTCCCGCCCACAAAGCACGCATGGCAGCCACGTACTCGTCATTGCGCGCGCCGCGGCGTGCCCAGGGCACCCCGAGTGCATCAAACTCTTCCTTCATCCAACCGACCCCCAGCCCCAATTCAACGCGACCGCCAGAGAGTTGGTCCAGAGTGGCGAGTTCTTTGGCCAGCACCAGCGGATTGCGCTGGGGCACAATCAGGATACAGGTGCCCAGCCGCAGGGTTGGTGCCGCCGCCGCGGCAAACGCCAGCCAGATCAATGGATCTGGAATGGGTGTATCCGGTTCTGCCGGAATTTTGCCATCTTCGGTATAGGGGTATTTTGAGCTGATGGAGTCGGGTAACAGCACATGCTCACCGCCCCAGACCGATTCAAACCCTGCCGCTTCAGCGCGCTGGCAGATCTCCAACGCCGCCGCGCCATCAATACCCACGCTGCTGGCAAACGCTAAACCTACTTTCATACTCCCACTCCCTCGCACAAAAACCCCATGTTAACCGGAAGCACCGCAATTGGCTTGTGCTTGTCAGCAAAACTTGTTCGTGCCCGGATACTTGTGCTCGCGACACAAGATAGTAAGGTGTAGCGCCACAGCATAACTTGAGTTCCGCGTCCGCAAGCAACCCGGAGCAGCCTGCAAAACAGCCTGGAGACCCCATGAGTACATCCACAGATACCGTTAAATTGTACGGCGTACCCTTCTCCCAGCCAGTACGCGCTGTCATGTGGTTGATGCTGAACAAGGGCATACCGTTTGATCTGGTGTTGACCAATCCGGGTTCAAAGGGCGAAACCGGCAGTCGCAATCCTGCTTTTCTAGCCAAAAATCCCGGCGGTACGATCCCCACGCTGGAAGAACCCGACAGCGGCTTTGTGCTGGGTGAAGCACACGCCATCATGTGTTACCTGAGCAACAAACACGCTTGGGATGATGTCTATCCCAGCGACCACAGGCAACGCGCAGCGGTTGATTGGTATCTACACTATCACCACCGCAACGTACGCGATGCTTCGCTGGGCCTGGTGGCGCCTAAAATACGCAAAGATCTGGATATTCCTGAAGCAGCTCAGGCGGCGGCGCTGGCAACGTTGACCAACGCGTTACGCTCGCTGGAAGGCGGCTGGCTGGCCGAACACGAATACCTCACCGGCGCTCACTTCACGCTTGCCGATCTTGCCGCTTATGTAGAGATTGGACAGCTGCAACCCGGCTTTACCAATGTTTTTGACTTCACCCCATATCCCAACGTACAACGTTGGCTGGCTGCCATGCAGCAGGTAGACGGGCATGACGATGTCCACGTTGTGCTGCGCGAACTCGGTGATATCAGTACGCAGGCACCGGACATGGACGCCATTAAGTCGGCCAACAAGAAAGCGCTGCAATCGCTGCAGGGACGGTTGGCGGCGCTGCGCGGGACCTAGGCGTCCCTGCTCGGTTGTAAGCCGGACTGCTGCAGCCGCCACAACAAGACATCCAGCCGGTCCTGGCCAAAAAACGGCTCACCACGAAATGCACAGGTTGGGACTCCCCAGTGCCCTACCGCTTCGTGTTCCTGCTGGTTGTGTTCAATCACCTGTTCCAGGCGCTCCGCATCCGTTGCCACCTTGGCATCCAGTTCCGTTAGGTCCAGCCCTGCCCGACTAGTTGCCTGCGCCAGGTGGTCACCTTCGTGCCAGTTGGCAGTACCGCCCCAGATCAGCCTGGACACTTCATCCGCAAAAGCAATTCCGCATCCGGCTTCCTCCGCAGCCACCCCAAGACGGGTGAGCCGGTGAATATGAGGTTGCTCAGCACTGGTGCGTGGGCGACCGTCATCCCCCATGTACTGGCTGACCGGATCGGGATCGGGCCACGTCAGAGGTATCTGCAGAAACTCCGCCACGCGACGCAAATCAGTCTGAAAATAACTGGGCCACAGCGGGTTCATCTGCAGAAAGAAGTCCGGCGTACGGATCGCAATGGGGTATACCGGCCGAAAGTTTACCCGCAGGTCGTAGTGTTTTTGCCAGTCATGCAGGCGTCCCGTCGCCAGATACGACCATGGGCTGCGAAAAGACCAGAACACATCTATCTCAAGTTCACTCATCAACCAAACTCTCCCCCAAAGAACCACACCAGTCTGCAACTTTCCTGGGATTTTCGCCACTTCACACGAGTTACCGCCAGCGTGGATTTTTTGCTGCAGAGTACCTATTATCCCCGTCCCTTCGAATGTCGCGGGGCGCAGCAGCAATACCAATGCGCAGACAAAGCACACAGCGGAAAGCAAACAAGCGGAAAGACGATTCATGAGTGAACAGACCAAAATCCTGCTCGACGAAAGCGAGATGCCTACCCAGTGGTACAACATTGTGGCGGATCTGCCCACCCCGCCACCACCGGCACTCCATCCGGGAACCCATCAACCAGCTACCGCAGAGGACTTTGCCCCACTGTTTCCGGTCGCTTTGATTGAGCAGGAGGTTTCCACGGAGCGCTACATCGACATCCCCGGTCCGGTCCTGGATGTGTACCGTTTGTGGCGACCAAGCCCGCTGTTTCGCGCCCGCCGCTTGGAAAAATTGTTGGATACGCCGGCCAAAATCTACTACAAGTACGAAGGCGTGAGTCCGGCGGGATCACACAAGCCGAATACAGCCGTACCGCAAGTCTGGTACAACGCTCAGGAAGGCATCACCAAACTCACCACAGAAACCGGCGCCGGTCAGTGGGGTAGCTCACTGGCATTTGCCTGTGCACAATTTGGCCTGGCATGCGAAATCTGGCAGGTTGCAGCGTCTTATCAGGCCAAACCCCACCGCCGCACCATGATGCAGATCTGGGGCGGCAAGGTGCACCCCAGCCCTTCTGAGGTTACTGAATTTGGCCGGTCACTATTGGCGACTGATCCCGATCATCCAGGCTCATTGGGTATTGCCATTTCCGAGGCGGTGAGCGAAGCGGTGGACGATCCACAAACCCGATATGCCCTGGGCAGCGTGCTGAACCACGTGCTGTTGCATCAGACTATTATTGGCGAGGAAGCACTGCTGCAACTGGCGAAGGCGGGTGAAGTACCCGATGTACTGGTCGGCTGCACCGGCGGGGGTTCTAATTTTGGAGGTCTGGCGTTTCCATTTCTGCGCGAAAAGATGGCTGGTAAAATGAATCCGGTCATTCGCTGTGTGGAACCAACCGCATGCCCAACCTTGACCAAGGGTGAATATCGCTACGACTTCGGCGACACCGCCGGACTGACACCTCTGATGAAGATGCACACGCTGGGCCACGACTTTATTCCGGAACCCATCCACGCAGGTGGCTTGCGTTACCATGGTATGGCACCGCTGGTTTCACACGTCTTCGCGGAAGGGCTGGTGGAAGCCATTGCGATTCCCCAGACCGAGTGTTTTTCTGCCGCCATCCAGTTTGCCCGAAGCGAGGGCATTGTCCCGGCCCCGGAACCCACACACGCGCTGGCCGCGGCAATTCGCGAAGCACTGGCATGTAAAGAATCCGGTGAAGCTAAAACCATTCTTACCGCACTGTGCGGTCATGGCCACCTGGATCTGGCGTCATACGAGAAATACCTGGCCGGCGACATGGTAGATCTGGAATTGTCCGATGCGGACATTCAGCAGGCTCTGACAACCGTGCCGGAAATTGCCTGAGCAAGAGCCTGATACCAGGAATACCCAGAAATAGAAAGAAGAACAACAAACAGGTCAACACAATGAAGAGAACTTATGCAGGCAGCCTTGCTGCAAGCCTCACCCTGGCGGGCACAATTGCGTTAGTGCCGAATGAAACGATTGCTCAGCAGGCCAGTGCAGCTGGCGACAGCGCCGCTTCCAGCAGCAGCGGCGCAGAACGGCTGATCGAAGAAATGGTGGTCACCGCCCGCCGACGTGAAGAAGGCCTGCAAGATGCACCCATTGCCGTGTCAGCCTACACAGGCGACTCGCTGGACTACCGCGGCGTGACCACCCTGGATGAGATTGCCCGTTTTGTACCCAGCCTTACGTTGCAGAACAACCCCAGTTTTGGCGGCGCTTCCAATTCTGCGGCTATCTACCTGCGTGGTGTGGGGCAGAAAGAATTCCTGCCCACAACTGAACCCGGCGTGGGCCTTTATGTTGACGGCGTGTACGTTGCCCGCTCGGTAGGCGCGATTCTGGATATTGTCGACATCGAACGCATGGAGGTACTGCGTGGTCCCCAGGGCACACTGTTCGGGCGCAATACGATCGGCGGCGCCATCTCTATTACCACGCGCAAACCCGAACCCGGCGGTGAGCTGTCCGGCAGCCTGTCAGCCGCAACGGGCACCGACGACCTGGTCCGCCTGCAGGGGGATCTGCACATTCCGGTGAGCGACACCGTTGCTGCGCGTGCCAGCATTGCGTCCATTACCCAGGATGGTTACGTCGACCGAACGGATGGCACTGATCTAGGGGATGACGATACCGTGACCGGTCGTTTGTCACTGACCTGGCAGCCGAACGACAGATTCAGCGCAGATATTAATTTGGATGCCTCCCGGGATCGCGAAAACGGTCCGGCGATGGAACTGATCGGCATTGATTATACCGATCTCAGCCAACTCAACGGCGTGGTCCTGGCGCCGCCGCCACCGCTGGCATTTATTCACAACGTCACCACCGCCGCGCTGGCGCCAGGGGTGCCCTGCGCGGTCACGGACCCAGCCGGCAACGGTATTACCTCTAACCCCGCCGCGCCGCTTTGTTACGATGACCGATATATTGGTGCGGACGGCAACAACGAAGGTACAGCGCCCGCTTTTTCAGAGACAGATACACTCGGCCTGTCCGCCACCCTGAGTTATGATCTTTCGAGCACGCTGACCCTCAAATCCATTACCGCCTGGCGTGACCTGGACGCGGAATTTGCCCGGGATGGTGACCATTCACCGCACCGCATATCTGCCTTGTTTGACGATCTGGAACAGGAGCAGTTCACGCAGGAACTGCAGCTGATCGGCAGCACCGAACGCCTCAACTGGATTGCCGGTCTTTA
>JBCCUW010000293.1:0-5853 GCA_039196385.1 Pseudomonadota bacterium | reverse complement strand
CCGATCCTGTAAGTGATAGAGCAGTCCGCGCGCCAGCACCGCGCGCTCGACATCGCGTCCGAGCCTGACCATTTCCGCACGGTCGCAGGAGTGGCTCACACGGATAACGTCCTGTTCGATGATTGGCCCTTCATCCAGGTCCTCGGTGACATAGTGAGAGGTGGCGCCAATCAGTTTGACACCACGATCGTGTGCTTTCTGATAAGGGTCCGCGCCAATAAAAGACGGCAGAAAACTGTGGTGAATGTTGATCACCTGACCAGCGTACGCTTTGCACAGGTTCGGCGGTAGAATCTGCATGTACCGCGCCAGTACAATACACTCCGCGCCATGGCGTTCAATGATCTCCGCAGTTTTGGCAAATGCTGCTGCTTTATCCGTTTTGGGTACAGGTACATGATGAAAGGGGATACCGTGCCACTCCACCATGCTGCGCAAGTTTTCGTGGTTCGAGATCACACAGGGAATATCGCAAAATAGCTCACCGTCTTTCCAACGATGCAGTAAGTCTGCGAGACAGTGTGATGCTTTGCTTGCCAGCATTACGACCTTGCGTTTACTGGCGTTGTCGCGCACGTGCCATTCCATATTGAATTGTTCTGCAATCGGGGCAAAATCCGCTTCAAACTGCTGAATGTTCACTGTCATCGCTGAGGTGTCGATAACATTGCGCATGAAAAACCATGCCTCTGCACTGTCCGTATGGTGGTTCGACTCGAACAGAGAGCCACCTAATCCAGCGATATAGTTGGCCACGGCAGCGACAATGCCAGTGCGGTCAGGACAGGAAATGACCAGTGTAATGGTGTGTTCAACTTTGCCGTTCACGACGCTGCGCCGCCAGGAAAGGCGAAGTCCATGGTGTTTTTGGCGTCCGGTGTCTGCCAGCGCTCGGTAATCGTCTTGCGTTTGGTGTAAAACGCAACGCCGTCAGGGCCGTAAGCCGCCAGATCGCCAAAACGCGAATCTTTCCAGCCGCCGAAACTGTGATTGGCTACAGGTACCGGTAACGGCACGTTAATGCCGACCATTCCGGCTTCAACTTCGCTGGCATATTGCCGAGCTGAATAGCCGTCGCGGGTGAAGATACAGCTCCCGTTACCGTATTGGCTGCCGTTGACGATCTGCATGGCTTCCGCGGCAGATGCAGCACGCACCAGGCACAGTACGGGGCCAAAAATTTCTTCGTCGTAAATGGCCATGCCCGGCGTGACGTTGTCGAACAACGTGCCGCCAAGGAAGAAGCCGGGCGCCTGGTAGCTTGGATGTTCGCGCCCGTCAATCAACAGCTTGGCGCCTTGCGCTTCACCCTGCTCAATGAGATCCAGGATCCGTTCAAGTTGTGGTGCGCTGTTAACAGGCCCCATATCAAGATTCTCTTCTCCAGGGCCGATGCGCAGTGCAGCAACTTTCTCACTGAGTATTTCGGCCATTTTGTTCCCAGTCTCTTCACCAACACTAACGACAACGCTGAGTGCCATACAGCGCTGTCCGCAGGATCCGTAAGCTGCGCCCATAATTGCATTACCCGCGGCCTCCAAGTCTGCATCCGGCAGTATTACGGCATGGTTCTTTGCCCCACCCAGCGCCTGAACGCGTTTGCCGCGATCGCTGGCCGTGCTGTAAATTGATCTGGCCACCGGTGTCGAGCCGACAAAACTGGCCGCGCTGACGCCGTCGTGCTCAAGCAGCAACTTGGAAGTATTGGCATCGCCCTGCACGACATTAAAAACCCCGGGCGGCAAACTGGCTTCACTGAAAAGCTCAGCAATTCTCACCGCTGCGGAAGGTACTTTTTCGGAGGGTTTCAGAATGAAAGTATTCCCGCAGGCAATTGCCAGGGGAAACATCCACATCGGTACCATGGCTGGGAAATTGAATGGTGTGATGCCAACACACACGCCAACCGGTGCGAGCTCGCTCCAGCTGTCGATCTGAGGGCCAACGCCGCGGCTGTGCTCGCCCTTCAGATGTTCCGCGATACCCGTGGCGTATTCTACGTTTTCAATGCCACGTTGCAGTTCGCCTTGTGCATCGTCGAGTGTTTTGCCGTGTTCAGAAGTGATCAGCGCGCAGATCTCGTCAGCGTGCTGAGACAGCAGTGTATGGTAGCTGCGCAAAATTGCCGCGCGCTTTGCCGGTTCTTTGTTGCGCCATGCGGGCAGAGCGGCCTGGGCGGCTGCCACCGCCTGATCAATGGTAGGCTCGTCTGCAATCAGCACGGACGCAACTTGAACCCCCGTGGCAGGATTGACGACGTCGATTGTGTCAGAACCCTCCGTCACTTTGCTGCCGTTTATGAAATGCGAGATAGATGTCATTTGTATACTCCTTTAGTGACTCAAGCTCTGATCAGCTCGGCGAACCAATGAAACAGCGCGTGATAACTGGGATTTTCCTTGAAGCGCCATTCCGGATGCCATTGGACGCCGAGCAGGCGTCCGTTGGGTAGTGAAAACCCCTCGACTAAACCGTCTGGTGCGGTCGCTTCAACACGCAACTCCGGAGCCAGGGTTCGAACACCCTGTCCGTGCAGCGAATTTACGCCAATCGTTTGTTCCGTAAGAATCTGCTCCAGCACACCCCCGTTGTGAACATGGACATCGTGGGCAATGGAATACTGAGCGTGCCGGGTCAGGCTGGTATCTTCTCGATGGTCCATGTAACCGTCGACTTCATGTACGGCCGGATGCAGTGTGCCACCCAATGCGACATTGACCTCCTGAAAACCGCGGCACACGGCAAGTATGGGCATATCCCGAGCCACTGCCCGCGTGACCAGGCGGAGCGTTAAATTGTCGCGCTGGACGTCGAGCATCATCTCGCGCGCCTCACCGCCGTAGTGTGAGGGGTGAACATTGCTTGGGCTGCCGGTCAGAAAAACGCCATCGACCCGGTCCAGCATGTCATCGATTGCAACAACCTCATCAATGGGTGCCAGATCTTCGCCGCCACCCCATGCGGGTGTAACAAACGGTATGGCACGAGCGCCGTGTACAACCGCATTGATGTATTTT
Source organism: Pseudomonadota bacterium (assembly GCA_039196385.1). Taxonomy (GTDB): domain Bacteria; phylum Pseudomonadota; class Gammaproteobacteria; order Pseudomonadales; family Azotimanducaceae; genus UBA4421. Next base: position 2,836 of record JBCCUW010000293.1, on the reverse strand, counting down.
TCTCCGACGCAGTGAAAGGGGTGGATACCCACCTGACGCACATCGCTGGGAATCAGTACAACCGGGCTACCCATGAGCAGGTTTCAGGCCGCGTAAGGGTTGTGTCAGTATTGCAACTGCCAGGCCCAACACCAGGAGGGGTAAGAAAGGCTCGAACGGCCAGAACGGTAACCACAATACCATCTCCTCGGACCATGCAGGTGTTGTTAACCAGGTGGTCAATGGGTCCTGCCATTGCAAACCGGTTGCTGATAGCAGCAGGCCCAGTCCGATCAGCAAAAAGCCGACCAGCTTCTGTGCAAGTCCAACAGGGTTGTTCAGCTGTACCGCTCTTTGTTTACCCCATGCCGCAATGCGCAGCGCAAATGCCAGGAATCCTGCCCAATAGAACGCGTAGTCGTACCACAGTGCGTTCCCGTAGTACGACAGATTCCACCAATAGACCGCAAAAGGATAAGCCCATAAGAAATAGACGCCGCTGGTATGCAGTAACCGCCATTGCCTGCCGGACAGGTGCCGCCTGAAGGTGCGAAATGATGTCAGCACCATAAAAACGAGAAAAATATAACCCACGCTGCCCTCAATCTCGTCACGCAGAACATACACCTGTTCGTAGTAGTAGTCGTTGAACCCGACGGACATGGTGGCAATAAACAGGGCTTGCCACCCCATGGCGACGGCAAAACACAGACCAAAGTACTTGCGGTTGCGCAGCAGCCAGGCGGTTAGAATGCCCGGGAATAATTTGTGCAGGGCGGAGATTGCGATCACCAGATAGATCAGCGGCACTGAATATCGTACGGAATAGCCGATCATCGCGGATACGCCGCTACCTGTGCGCAAATCTACCTGGAACGATTCCACCACCATCATTAAGCTGAGAGGCAATGAGATTGCTGCAAATAAAGCCCAACCGTTCAGCAGCGGATGCCGGGTAAGTGCTAACAGCATGCTATTTGGGTTTGGATTTGTCATGGCAGCAATGATTCACGATCCGGCTCGCCGCGTCATTTTTCCCTATAGGACAAGCAAAATCTTTGCGATCCTGTAGGCAAGGCAGTAGCCGGGTCTGGACATGTTCTAGATTACCCTGGTGCTGAATGGGCATAGACTAAACATGAACCGCATTACAAACCTACTCAAGACGCTTATTGGCTTTGTACCGCTGATTGCGGCTCTGTTTACCCTGTATTGGCTTGAATCCAGTGGTTTGTGGACCATCGAGACGCCGCACCGAGGTAAATTGTCGGTACTGGTGCTGATGATTGGCATGGGTCTGTCTTTTGTGGCTTATTCCTGGTTGTTTGATCGGAAAGCTGAACGAAAGGATTAATCAGTATGTTTGATGCCATTGTGATCGGCGCTGGCCACAACGGTTTGACCACCGCGAACTACCTGGCGATGGGAGGGCTTAAAACCTGCGTTCTCGAACAGCGTCATGTGGTGGGTGGTGCTGCGGTCAGTGAGGAGTTTCATCCGGGTTTCAGAAACTCTGTGGCATCTTTTCTCGTCAGCTTGCTGCGCAACGAGGTGATCGAAGAGTTGTGCCTGTCTGACTATGGTTATTCTGCGACGGTTGTGGAGACGGGTTTTTATCCAGACTCCAAGGGCGACTACCTCTTACTCACGGGCGACGAAGATCATGATCGCCGTGAGATCGGACGTTTTTCAAACAGCGACTTTGACAATCTGGATAAGTTTTACGACGCCGTAGACAAAGTGGGCAACGTCCTGGCGCAGCAATGGCTTAAGGAGCCGCCACGCCTGCATGGTGGGGGTCTTGCGGATTTGCTTGACGCCATGAAGTTGGGCTTGGATGTGCGCAAGCTGGATGCGGACGCGCGCTGGCGTCTGCTGCAGTTTTTTATGGGGCCGCCCGACGCCATTATCGAACGCTGGTTTGATAGCGATAAAGTCAAAGCGATGATCGCGGCAAGCATTACCCCGGGCAACTACGCTTCTTTGCAGCAGCCCGGAGCCAGCCTGGCCATGCTGCATCATGCGGTTGGGGAAGTGGCCGGCATCAAGGGCGCCTGGGGACTGGTGCCTGGTGGCATGGGAACGGTGACCCAGGCCATGGCCAAGGCCGCTGAAGCAAAAGGGGTAGAGATCAGAACCAACGCATCAGTGGCTTCGATTATCATCGAACAGGGCAGCGCCCAGGGTGTGCGGCTGCAGACTGGCGAGGAACTGCGCGCACCCGTGATCGCGGCCAATACAGATCCGAACCGCACCTTCCTGAAACTGGTGGGCAAAGCCCACCTGCCGGAGTCGTTCGCCCGTGACATCGAGGCATTCCGGCAGGAGTCCGCATCGCTGCGGATTAACCTCGCGCTGAAAGGTTTACCCGACTTCGCGTGTTTGCCCGGGACCAAGCTGTCTGAGCATCACCGTAGCAGCATTATGATGGTGGAAAGCAAAACGCACATCGATGAAGCATATTACTCGGCGCGCGCGGGGATTCCCGCCAACCCGCCAATCATCGAAGCATTGATCCCAAGCGCGATGGATGAATCACTCACGGATGAGCCTGGGACACACGTGATGAGTCTACTGTGTAAGTACATGCCCTATGATCTGCAGGACGGTGTCCATTGGGATGTGGCGAAACCACAGGTATACGAGCAGATCATCGATCACGTTGAGACGATGATTCCAAACATCAGACAGATAATGGTGGGTCATCAATGTCTGACACCGCTGGACCTGGAGCGGATGTTTGGTTTAACCCGCGGCGACATATGCCACGGTAAGCTCGAACCAGATCAGTTGTTCAGCGCACGGCCACATCCCGACGCAGCGCAATATGCCACGCCCATTAAAGGGTTGTTCCTCT
>JBCCUW010000292.1:0-5889 GCA_039196385.1 Pseudomonadota bacterium | reverse complement strand
GTTCGACAGAGTTATGCGCGGGATCAGCGTAGGGCGGAACGGCGTTCGGACCAGACTGAGCAGCGTGTCAAACGCCTGCCAGCGCTGTACTCGCTAGCCACCCAGCAACCTGACAAAACACTTCTTGCCCACTACGATGTTAACAAGCGGCTACTGCGGGAGATTGCTGCTCGTTGCGCTGAAGAGGGTGCAGAGTTTTTGCTGGTGAATATCCCGTTTGTATACCATCCCCAACAAGTCGAAGAACTACGCAACATAAACGCGACTTTTGACCCACGTTACTTTGACCGGGATCTGGGGGCATTTGCAGAAGCTGAATATATGCATTATCTGGGTTTACAGGCTCCGTTTGAGGACCGGCTAAGCCAAACGGGCGAATCTCTGAACTGGGGTAAGTGGAACCAGGGACACTGGAATTATGCAGGCCATAGGTTGGTCGCTGATTTACTCCAGGAGCGCATTCAGCAACTCACGGCGTTACAGCCCAGTACCGCGGCTCAGCAGCACGGCAGCAACTAGAACTGGAAGTAAAGAAACTCACTGGGTTCGCTGAGGGACAGCAGACAGTAGGAGATGAACAAACCCGCCAGCAGGGCCCAGCCGGGTGAGGGCTGCCAGGTCCACCGGGTATCCCGAACCGGTACGCGAGCATTCATATCCGCGCTGAGTCGGTCGTGAAACAGATCAAAAACATTGGGCCCCCAGAAGGCCAGTGCTGCGGAGCAGAAAATCAGGCCGAATGCCAATTCCCAGCCCAGACGCAGGTTTGGAAACAAGGGACCTGTGCTGACGAAGTCCGCCAAAAATGCGGGTAAATAACCTGCAACAGAGCCTGGCAGTTCGATGCCGGACAAGCCGCTCATGCTCGACAGTACTAAAAGCGCCGCGTCGAGGCTTTCGGCACGGAAGAACACCCAGCCAATGACGACACACAAGAATGTGAGTATCCAACTCGCATAGCTGTAACTCGTCAGCGATGCCAGGCGTTTGTGTATCGGTAGTACCCGCCACAGATGATTTACCGTCAGGTAAAATCCATGCAAGCCACCCCAGATAACAAAATTCCAGCCAGCGCCGTGCCATAACCCGCCCAGTAACATGGTAACAAACAGATTGCGATAGCGGGTAAACTCACCCCGCCGATTACCGCCCAATGCAATGTATAGATAATCGCGCAGGAAATTCGACAGAGTAATGTGCCAGAGGCGCCAGAACTCGATTATGCTGCGGGCTTTGTACGGGGAAGCAAAATTAATCGGCAGGGTCAGGCCAAACATCAGCCCCAGGCCAATCGCCATATCGGAGTAGCCGGAAAAGTCAAAATACAGCTGGAAGGTATACGCCAGCGCACCACCCCATGCTTCTGCCATGGACAACGGCACGCCCGCCAGTGCGGAGTCAAACACCGGGTTGGCAAATTTTGCCAGCTCGTCGGCAATGGCAACTTTCTTAAACAGGCCGATCGCAAAAATTGTTATGCCTATACCCACGTTGCCAGAAACTCTGCGTAAGCTTTCGATGGCGCGAAACTGCGGCAGCATATCCCGGTGATGCACAATGGGACCGGCGATCAACTGAGGAAAGAAAGTCACAAAGGCGACGTACTCGATCAGGCCGTGTTTGGCTACCTTACCTTGGTAACCATCAACCAGATAGGCGATCTGTTGAAACGTAAAAAACGATATCGCCAGCGGCAATATGATCTGGTCAATGGACCAGTCAACGCCAGTTAATCCGGCGACTTCACTGACAAAAAAGTTTGCATACTTGAAGTAGCCCAGTAACCCCAAGTTGAACGTGACGCCGCCTGTGGTAATCCAGTACTTCTGTCTACCCGTTGAACCGGCAATCCACTTGCCTAGGCTGAAGTTCACGAAAACAGACGTGAGAATCAGCAGCAGATAAAGCGGATTCCAGTAGCCGTAGAAAAACAAGGAGGCCAGACTGATCCAGACAAGGGCACTGTTAGAATCCTTCAGCCTCAGGTAGACGACGAGCGTAAGAGGCAAAAACAGCAATAAGAACTCAACAGAGTTGAACAGCATTTTGAGAGATTCCTTGCTCTTTTTCTTGCTAACGGACTGGCGTAGGGTTAATTATCGGGGTGGTTGCTGGCGAAAGCCAGGGAATGCGTCACGTCGGGAGCCCTGATTTGCAAATTGGTTACCAATTCAAGGAATTCTCATTACGATAGTGCTACATTGAAGACTCTCACCTTCGCTAGAGTGTTGGTTCCGTGAGCGTTGCCCTATCAGGTGCTCGGCCCAAAGGATGTGTGGCAGGGTAGAACCGGGCGCCATGCGCAGAAGAATCAAGTACGATTTAAACATTGAAAAAACAAACCATCACGCTTGCGAAGCAGATTCTGTGGCAACTGTCACCCGGCATGTTCAGCCGACTGGTGCGCGACCAGCACCCACAGACGTTTTCCATTGGTATTTATACCGGTAACTCACCACTGACTCTGAGCCAGCCTCACAACATCAGCAACCCGGTGTTAACTGCCGCCGACGTTTGGGACGTACCCGCCGGTTTTGTCGCGGATCCATTCATGCTGACCAAAAATGATAGATGGTTCATGTTTTTTGAAGTGTTCAACAAAGTACTCCGGCGAGGTTGTATTGGGGTCGCCAGCAGCGAGGACTGTCAGCGCTGGCAGTATATGGGCACTGCAGTTAAAGAGAGCTTTCATATGGCTTACCCCCAGGTGTTACAACACGATGGTGAAGTCCTGATGATTCCCGATACTCCCGGACAGGGTGTGCGTCTGTATCGCGCGGTAGACTTTCCCCTACGCTGGGATTTTGTCGAGACCATTGTGGCTGACACTACGATCGTGGACCCGACGCTGACTTTTTATAACGATCAATGGTGGTTGTTTGCCGGTGGCCTGACATCCGACGGAAATGTGCTACCTATGCGTATCTACCATGCTACGCAGTTGGAAGGTCCCTGGCGGGAACATCCACAGAGCCCGATTGCGACAACGGACATCAAGTCAGCGCGACCATCGGGGGCTATTGTCGCCTTTGACGATCGCCTTTACCGGTTTGCACAGGACGGGGAGCCAACGTATGGAAGCCGCGTGCGGGGTTTTGAAATCACCGATCTGACGCCTGGGACTTACCAGGAGCGTGAAGTGGAGGGTAGTCCTTTGCTTGAAGCCGGACCCGCTCACTGGCAAAGCGGCGGCATGCATCACATGGATGCGCATGAAATCGAGTCAGACCGCTGGGTTGCTTGTGTGGATGGATGGTTTTCTACCTGAGTGAACATGCAGACACCAACGTTAAATTCAAAACAAGCCACTCCAAGTATCAGCCTGGAAGACACGCTGTCGCCAGAAGCAGCTTGGGACCAATTGGCGGGCGAATCTCCACACGGCTCGATATTCATGACGTCCCGCTGGTTGTCAAGCTGGATCAACAGCATTGGACGCTCTAGTCGATTGCTTATCCTGAGAGCCCATCTTGACCAAGCGCTGGTCGGGGCGGCGGCGTTTGTTGAAGAAAACGGCGTTATTGAGTTTGCCGGGAAGGGACCTTCTGACTATGCAGACATTCTGGTGTCCGCAAAACTGAGTGAAGACCTGGCACAGACAGTTACTGATCTCATATTGAAGCGAGCTGCGGCTGCTGTAACAGGCTTTCGCGCGTTCAATCTTGGGCGTATTCAGTCGGCCAGTCCATCACTGCGACGGCTGCAGAACTCAGTATTTTACTGTGCCGTGGACGCGCAGGTTGAAACACCCAGAATGCAGATGACGGCCGCGCCTGAAGCGCTGCGGAAAAAAAGTTTGCGGCGGCATGCCAAAGGCCTTGAGAAGCGCGGTGAAGTAACTTATGCCACTGCGCAGACGGGTATACACGCGTTACCCAAGTTGCAGGAGTTTTTTGCGCTCCATATTGCACGATGGGCTGACACAGATACCCCCAGTGCATTTCTTCAGGAAGATCAGCGTCTGTTTTTCGAGGAGCTTTTGCGCAATCTGGATGACACAGGCTGGCTAAGATTCACCGAGGTTCGTTTGGATGGCGAACTGGTAGCGGCACATATTGGTTTCCTGCTGAATGGCCATTTTACCTGGTACAAACCCTGTTATGCGCCAACGTTGGCTAAGCTGTCACCCGGTGAAGTGCTGATCAAGCACCTGATAGAGATGTGCGTCGAGGAAAACGCGACAGTTTTCGACTTCACGATAGGCGCAGAAGCATTTAAGCTGCGCTTTGCAACGGATATTCCCATGGTACATCGCGCCTATCTAACAGATTCGGCAATCCGCTTTCATAGTCGTCGCACACTAAGCGCTATCAATGACAAGGTGAATGGATTTCGCCAAAAGGCAGCTAAGTAGCAAATGAGGTAGCAAGCGAGTTCACGCGAACTGTTGATACACGTGCCGGGTGTTGTCAGCAATGACCGACCAGTCAAGTTCGAGCGCTTTAGCACGGCTGGCCTTACGCATGGCCGTTGTATCCAGCGTGCCACTACACATTTCCATCACAGCTTCCACCAACGGCCCTGCATCTCCCGATGCATGTAAAACACGGTTGTCAGCGCTGGTGTAGTCTCGTACGCCCTGTAAGTCGGTGGACAACACGGGTAAACCGCAAGCCATTCCCTCGAGGAGCGAATTGTTGGCGGTTGCATCACGCAAAGGCAACAGGAGTGCCGTAGCATTCTGGTAATATTCCAAGAGCTCTGCGTCAGTTACGCCGGTCTTGCACTCCACGTTCGCAAGTCCCTTGACTGGGCCAACCCGGTCCGGCCAGGCCAACACGAGGAACTTTACCTGGGGAAATTCACGCCCCACTTTTGTCGCCACTTCTGCCAGGACCTCGAAGTCGCGCAGGTGATGTCCCACGGTAATGAACTGTGGTGGTGCTTCGGGTTGAGCTTGCTCAGCGGGTTTAAAGTAGTTCGTATCCACGCCGTGTGGAATGAAGAAAGTTCGGCCATGCCCGAGAACTTTGTCAAAATACTCAAGCTGCGTCGTCGACATGGCGATCACACCGTCCAGATCTGCTAAAGGCTTGGTATTTCGAACGAGCTCATGCATACGCCACAGGGGGGTATGGTAGGTTGCCAGCAGGGCATTGTTTTTGCGCATGCGCTGTTTGACAGAGCCCATGTGGCAATAGGTGTTCTCGCCATACAGGAAGTGGAATATGCGATTTGTGGACGTCAGCCAGCGTTTGGCGGCCCGCAATTCAACCAGCAGACTGGCACGATTGTACCAGGTGGCGTCAGCCTGCTTTACCAGCGGCCGCAGCATCCTGGTGAGGGATTTCTGTAAGAGCGTTTCCGGTTGACGTAGTTCGATAATGTCGGCGTAGTCTTGTAACTCCTGGGCCAACCGACCGTAGCCTGACGCGTTCGCATGATGTCCCATGCGTAGAGTGATAAGTGTTGCCGATTTGATTTTGCTCATGGCGCGCAGTGTATTACAGAGTATCATCAGCGCCCATCGAAACTGTTGTTCTGCTTACAAAATACAGGGTTTGTAGTGCCCCGAAACTGAATAGTAAGCCCCAGCAATAAGACCGAATTTGGTCATAAAGTACTTACGAATATGTGCACTACACAACTGGTTTAGGCACCCAATTAGAGTACTATTTATGAGTTAGTAGGTGATGATACGCTCGTTCCCAAATCGCCGTATCGTCACAATCAGACAACGGATAACACTGTGAGCAAGGAATCCAAAATGAAAACCCCGGTGATTGCAATTGGTCTTGATGCGGCAGATCCCGTGCTCGTGGAAGAGTGGCTGGCAGCAGGACACCTGCCCAATCTTGCAAATCTCTGTGCGCAGGGTGGTTACGGTCGTCTTAAGAATCTGGAGTACTACAAAGCAGAAACGCCGTGGACAACTTTTCTGACAGGTTG
>JBCCUW010000291.1:0-5923 GCA_039196385.1 Pseudomonadota bacterium | reverse complement strand
AGGTGACCGATATTGACTTCACCCAGCGCAAAGTACAGTTGGCCCAGGGTTCCCGCCGCATACCGCAGTTTCGGCCCTACGATCACCTGGTACTGGCCCTGGGTCAGCGGACGATCCTGGAACGATTTCCAGGTTTCGCCGAGCACAGCTTCTGTCTGCGGGATCTGGCGAACGCACACGAACTGCGGAACCATGTCCTGCAGTGTCTAGAGCATGCTGATGTCACGGAGAACCCCGACCTCAAGCGCAGTCTGTTGACCTTTGTCGTGGCGGGCGCCGGTTTTTCCGGCGTGGAAATTGCCGGCGAACTGCATGAGATGCTGGAACGCGCCCTGCCCATGTACCCCAATATCCAATCAGGTGAGCTCAACACCATCCTGGTTCAGCGCGGGCAGCAGATTCTGCCGGAGCTGCCCGCCAAGCTGGGCGACTATGCGGCAGCACAATTAACACAACGCGGCTTAACGGTGCGTTATGGCACCAGCCTGCAACACGCCACCGCCAACGCCGTCTATACCACTGATGGCGAACGCCTGCCAACGCACACGCTGATTACCACCATCGGCAATGGCCCGACGCGTTTGATTGAACAACTGGGTTTGCCACTTGAGCGCGGCAGGGTTATCGCCTCTGCACAGATGCAGGTGCCAGACCTGGAAGGGGTGTGGGCTCTGGGTGACAGCGCCTTTATACCCATGGGCGCTGACTGCGCACCCACCACCGCACAATTTGCTCTGGCCCAGGCGCCAGTGCTTGCGCGCAACATTGTCGCTACGCAACTCGGTCAGCCGACCCGGCCCTTCAACTACAAACCCCGGGGCACCATGGCTTCAATCGGGCACTATCGGGCTGTCGCAGATGTCTTTGGCTGGCGCGTCTCTGGCCTGCCCGCCTGGTTGCTGTGGCGCGCTTTTTATATCGGGCTGCTCCCGGGCTTTCCCACGCGGCTGCGCGTGGCCCTGAACTGGCTGTTCGACTACTTTTTACCGCGCAGCATTGTGCAAGTAAAAACCACCGGACAACCCGCTGCACGGGTGGTGCATTATGCTGCGGGAGATGTATTATTCGCGCCCGGCCAGATTGTTGACGGTTTTTATACCATTATCGAAGGCACTCTGGAGTCGCGCGTACCACAGGCGCATCAGGAAAACGATTTTGTGCGTGTACTCGGGCCCGGCGACCACTGGGGAGAACGCTGCCTGACCGACGGCAATCAGACCCTGGGGTGGCTGACCGCGGTGGAAGACTGCACGGTGCTGCTGTTGCAGGCAGGGGACTTTGCCAGGCTCAGGCACGGCCTGGCACCACTGCGAGACTACCTGGATCGCATACCGGAAAAGATATATCCGCCCGTCTTGCGACACGATTTGCAAAACGATGAGCGGCACTGAGAGTAAACGGCGCCGGCTGACAAACGGCACGGGAGAGAGCAGCAAGCATGAATAACAATTCGCCAGTGATGACTGAGGCGACGGCAAAGCGTGGGGTAGACGTCATTCAGGACCCGCTGCTGAACAAAGGCAGCGCCTTCACCGAAGCGGAGCGCGATGCGCTCGATCTGCATGGCCTGCTGCCGCCCCGCGTCAGCACCCCTGAACAACAGGCGCAACGCGCGTATACCGCGATCATGGCGGAAACCGACCCGTTGGATCGATACGTAGCCCTGCTGGCGCTCCAGGACCGCAACGAACACCTGTTCTACAAGTTGCTGATGGAAAATATGGCCACCCTGATGCCAATTGTTTACACCCCTACCGTGGGCCTGGCCTGCCAGAATTTCAGCCACGTGTTCCAGCGCGCGCGGGGCTTATGGCTCAATCCCTCCATGCGCGGCAATATGCAACAGGTACTGCGCAACGCTGTGGGTGACAGACAAATCCGTCTCATCGTCGCCACGGACAACGAATCGATCCTGGGGATTGGCGACCAGGGTGCAGGTGGGATTGCGATCTCCGTGGGCAAACTGGCGCTGTACGTCGCCGGCGCGGGCATTCATCCCGGTGCCACCTTGCCAATCTCTCTGGATGTCGGTACCAACAACCAGGAACTGCTGGATGATGAGCTGTACCTGGGCTGGCGGGAACCGCGACTGACCGGCGCGGATTACGATGAATTTATTGACGAATTTGTTGAGGCGGTCCGCGCCGTCTGCCCCGACGCCCTGCTGCAATGGGAAGATTTCCGCAAAGACAATGCGTTGTCCATACTCGAGCGCCACCGCGAGGACACGCTGTCTTTTAATGATGACATACAAGGCACCGGCGCGGTGGCCCTGGCCGGACTGTTTTCCGCATTACGTATTTCTGCGACCACATTACGCGACCATCGCGTCGTGATCCACGGCGCTGGCGCCGCTGGCATGGGCATTGCCAATCAAGTGCGCGCCGCCATGCACTCTCAAGGCTTGAGCGACGCGGAGATCACCCAGCGCGTGGCCGTACTCGACAGCCGCGGACTGCTGGTTGATGATCAGACCTTCAGCGATGCATACAAGGCCAACCTGGCCTGGCCCGCCAGCCAGGCGGCTGAGTTTGGCGTGAGCGATCCCCAACAACGGCAGCTGATGGATGTGATCGAGCGGTACCAACCCACGATTCTGATTGGTACCTCGGGACAACCCGGGGCATTCACGCAGGAAATGGCGCAGGCGATGTGCAGTTATTGCGAGAGGCCTATTATCCTGCCCTTTTCCAATCCGACCGATTACTCCGAAGCAAAGCCGGAGGACCTGATCCGCTGGACTGACGGCCGGGCTCTGGTGGCCACCGGCAGCCCCTTCGCGCCGGTGAACTACAACGGTGAAACCTATCGTATCGGCCAGGGCAACAACGTTTTCATTTTCCCGGGACTTGGCCTGGGCGCCCTGTTGGCCAACAGCGCCGTTGTCACCGATGACATGGTCACGGCTGCTTCAGAAGCTTGCGCCAACGCCGTGTCTGAAGCGGAACTGGCACAGGGGATGTTGTATCCGGATATCGAACGATTGCGCGAGGTGTCTGCCAAAGTGGCTGAGGCTGTGGCGGGACAGGCCATTCAGGAGGGGACCGCCAACGCCACCCCGGCACAGATCAGCGCCCACCTGAGCAACGATCTGTGGGACCCTGCTTATCCGGAAATTGTCGCCGGCTGAGTTGTTCTGCTGATGCACAAGCCCTGTGTACTCATCGTCGGCGCCAGTGGACTGGTGGGCACCGCAGCGGCCAGAGCGTTCAGCGCGGCAGGCTGGCAAGTGATTGCAATCAGCCGCCGGTCGCCGGAGCTGTTGGAGCCGGGCACTTTTACTCATCTGGCAGTAGACCTGCAGGATCCCGCCGCCTGCACCGCGGCCGCAGCACAGATGTCTGCGGTCACCCACGTGGTCTACACCGCTGTATTCGAATTACCGGGACTGGTGTCAGGCTGGTCTGATCCCATCCAGATTGATACAAACGGACAGATGTTGCGCAATCTGCTGGAACCACTATGTGCGCACGCGCGGCTTGAACATGTGTGCCTGCTGCAGGGTACCAAGGCTTACGGTGCCGCCGTGCAACCCATGCGCGTGCCCGCCAGAGAATCTCAACCCCGGGTCGAACATCCTAACTTCTACTGGCTGCAGGAAGACTATCTGGTCGAATGCGCCAAAACCCACCAGTTTCACTACACTATTTTGCGCCCTCAGCTGATCGTGGGGCCCAACCATGGTGTGGTCATGAATCTGCCACCGGTCATCGGCGCTTTTGCCGCGCTGCGCCACACGCAGGGTTTATCCGTGGGTTTTCCCGGCGGTGCGGATTGGGTCTGGCAGGCGGTTGACGTGCGCCTGGTGGCGAACGCCTGTTTGTGGTCTGCACAGACACCTGCCGCAGCCGGCCAGACGTTTAACCTGACTAACGGCGAAGTATTTACCTGGCGCGATATGTGGCCTGCGATCACCCGTACCCTCGGGGTGGAGAGGGCGCAAGACGAGCCCGTGAGTCTGGCTGATTATCTGAACGGCAGTGAAGCAGCCTGGGCGGACATTGTCGCGCGCTACAACCTGCAGCCCATCCCACTAACGGCGTTGCTGGGTGAGTCGCATTACTATGCCGACCTGTGTTTTGCTTATGGCAGTACAAACCCCCCGCCCCCTGCCCTGGTCAGCACCATCAAGATACGCCAGGCCGGGTTTATGGAGTGTATGAATACGGAGGCCAGTTTCTGTCACTGGCTGGAAGATCTACAGCAACGCCGGGTTATTCCCAGGTTTAACTGAGGGCAAAGCGCACATCCGGTCGCCGGTTCAGCTGAAAGCAAAGCCGCGATAGTTGTCGGCCACAACATCGTCACAGATCTCACGATAGGGACCTACGCCGGCTGCGTAAGGCATGAATACGCGCGGCTTACCCGCCACGTTGGCGCCCAGGTACCAGGAACCGCCTTCGGGGAACAAGGTGGCGTTGGCCACCTCATTGACATGATTGACCCATTGATCCTCTGCCGGCAACAGTGCTTCCACGCGTTGGTGGCCATGCTCGCGCATGTGGTCAAGACAAGCCACCATCCAATCCACATGTTGCTCAATGCTCACCAGCATGTTGCTGAGCACCGAAGGACTGCCCGGGCCGGTGACCGTGAACAGGTTCGGGAATCCATGCAGACCAATACCCAAATAACTACGCGGACCTGCCGCCCATTTGTCACGCAACAGTTGGCCATCGGCACCGCGGATGTCCATGTTCAGCAGCGCCCCGGTCATCGCATCAAAACCGGTGGCCAGCACCAGCACATCAAAATTGTAGTCCCGCTCGGAGGTCTGCAGGCCTGTTGCGGTAATCTGCTGCAATGGGGTGCGCCGCACATTGACCAGGCTGACGTTATCCCGGTTGTAGGTGGCATAGTAATTTGTGTCTACACAGATACGTTTCGAACCAATCGGGTGATCCGTTGGGCATAGATCTTCTGCGGTCTGCGGGTCCTGCACAATCGTGCGGATTTTGTTGCGCACATAATCAGCAATCAGCTTGTTGGTTTCTGGATTGGCCAGCGAGTCGGCAAACGCGCTCAAGAAGAAGGCCCCACCCCGTTGCCAATAGGGTTCGAGGACGTCAGCTACTTCAGCCGCAGTCATGCCCTGCGCGGTGTCCGCCATGGGGGTGCGTTCACGCGGCTCAATCTCCAGATCACCAAAACCGGAGCTGAGCCCCTTTTTGTGATACTCCCGGTGCTGACGGTAATTGGCTTTAAACTGCTCAACCCAGGACTGATCCAGCACCGCATTCTGGGCGGGAACACTGAAATTTGGCGTGCGCTGGAAGACATAAAGGTGTTCTGCCTGCTCAGCGATGACCGGTATCGCCTGAATGCCGGATGATCCCGTACCAATAATACCCACCGTTTTGCCTGTAAAATCCACCCCTTCCGGCGGCCACTTACTGGCCTGATAAACCGGTCCAGCAAAACTCTCGACCCCGTCGATGGCGGGTAGTTGCGGGACCGACAAACAACCCGTTGCCATAATGCAAAACTGTGCGGCAACCTGTTGACCCTGCGCAGTTTGTACATGCCAGAGATTGTCTGCATCGTCATAGTGCGCCTGGCTCACTTTCTGTTGAAAACGAATGTGCGAGCGCAATTTAAAGTGATCAGCCACATGTTCGGCGTAACGCAGTATTTCCGGCTGGGTGGCATACCGCTCGCTCCACTGCCACTGCTGTTCCAGTTCGGCAGAAAAAGAGAACGAGTACGCCAGGCTTTCTGCATCGCAGCGGGCACCTGGATAGCGATTCCAGTACCAGGTGCCGCCAACGCTATCACCCTGCTCAAAAACACAGACTGAAAGGTTCCGCTGACGCAGCTGGTGCAGCATGTACAATCCCGCAAATCCTGCACCCACAATGACAACATCAAAACGTTCAGACATTTACTTACTCAGTTACTCTAAATCTTTAACGGGAGGTCAATT
>JBCCUW010000290.1:0-5927 GCA_039196385.1 Pseudomonadota bacterium | reverse complement strand
CGCCACCCAGTTCTTGGGCCAGCGCTTCACCTTTTTCTTCGTTAAGATCAAACAGAGCGACCTTAACACCGTGTTTTGCCAGTGCCCGTGCTGTAGCTGCGCCCAGTCCTGATGCGCCGCCGGTAATGACGGCAGAAATACCTGAATCGAGATGCATCGAAAATCCTCTTTGGTTGAGTGTTATTTTGCGGGCGCGATTCTAGCGCAAGTTGAGGAGCAATGTTGCGTTTGCGGGTGGCTACCAACCGGAAAGCCACAGGTACCAAATATGGATCAAGCTACAGAATTACGCTAGAGTCGATTCGATGAGGGCGGGGAACGAGGCTGGGATGCACACAGAAGATTTGCAGGGCAAAACTGCCATTGTCACCGGTGCAGCAGTCGGGCTGGGCCTGAGCTACGCGCGGGCACTGGCTGCAGCCGGTGTCAATCTTGGCGTTTGTGATGTGCGCGAAGATATTCTTGAATTGCCTGAACAGCTGGCGGAACACAACGTGCGGGTGTTGGCCTGGCAGGCAGACGTTGCGCAACCCGATCAGGTACGTACCGTGGTGGATGGCACTGCGGATGGTTTGGGCGGCATCGATATATTGATCAACAACGCTGGTGTGTGGGGTGCCAGCGTTGCTGACGACAACCTGGACAAAAGCCTCGCCGACTATGAGCAGATCATCGGCACCAACCTGAAGGGCGAGTACCTGTTTGGCCGCGCAGTGATTCCCATCATGATCGAACAGGGGCGCGGCGGCGAGATTGTTAACATCGCCACCGATCATATGGTGACCTGTGGTACTCCGGCGCTACGCTGCCCGGGCGGCGTAAAGTGCCCGTGGGCAGACTCACCCAGACCAACCGGCGGCGGTGACCAGATGGACCTGTACGATGCTGGTAAATGGGGGCTGAACGGTTTGTTGTACGCCTGGGCCAAAGCCCTTGTGTCGCATCGGATCCGGGTGAACCAGTTCTGCATGGGCGCCACCGACAGCTATATGTTGCGCTCGTTCCACAACTTTGCCCCTTCCGCTGAAGAGGAAGCTTCCTGGATGCGTGCGGAAGACAACGCGGCCGCCTTAATTGAACTCTTACAGGAAGGCCCTGAGGGGCGCAACGCGCAGAACATCAACTTCTGTGTCGGCCGGCCGGTTGCCCTGGAGGAACCGCTTGAGTCTGTGTACGTGCTGCAGGAACAGGTGACGATTGGAGCCACAACATGAGCCTGGCGGGTAAGGTGGCCATCGTCAGCGGCGCTGCCCGGGGACTGGGTCAGGCCTGTGCGCTGCAACTGCAACGGGCCGGCTGCCAAGTACTCGGCTTTGACCGGGATGCCGATGTGCTGAAGCTCAATGAAAGCACTGTCGCAGACCACCCGCCCATGCAGGCACTGCAGGCGGATGTCAGCCGCGAAGGAGATGTCGAAGCCGTCGTACAGCAAGCGATAAGTCTGGGTGATATCGCGGTTGTGGTGAACAACGCGGGCACCTGGCGTCGTACACCGGTCAGCAGCGACTGGGCACAAGCGGTGGCAGACTGGGACTACATCATGGACACTAATCTGAAAGGTGTCATGCTGTTATCCCGCGCCACCATTCCACATATGCAGCAGAGTGGGTTCGGCCACATTATCAACATCTCCACTTATTATGTGCTGCCGGCCAGAAGTGATGGTACCAACCAGCCTGAAACTGATCTGTACAATGCCTCAAAGTGGGCGTTGAACGGCTTTACCGACGCCTGGGCAAAGTATCTGCACAAAGACAACATCAAGGTTAACGCGCTCTGCATGGGTGCGGTAGACACGCCGATGTTGAGAGGCTTTTTTCCGCAGCAGCAACTGCCTGCAGACCTGGCGGCCAACGTCATGCAAAGTGAGCAGATCGCCAGCCTGATGATGCAGGTGATCGAGAGTGGTCGCACTGGCGAAAACGTCGGCGCCTGGGTAGGCGAGCCGGTTGAGCTGGGACCGCAGCCACCCCTGCACAAGCGCATCACCGGATAATCCGGCGGCCCACCGCACAGGCTGCAACTCAGAAGAGGAATCGACATGACAACACAAGTACTGGTGGTGAGTAAGGGACATGATTACAACCACGACAGTTTTCTCGCCATGTTCGCCGCCATGGACGACGTAACCGCCACATTGGTTGAACACCCTGCGGCGCAAACCATGCTTCGCAAGGAGAATGTGAGTCCCTACGACGTGATCTTTTTTTACGACATGTGCGGTATTCCCAATGCCGGCCTGGAGCATGACGGCAGCCAAAACACCGGCATACCACCCGCAGACTATGTTACTGCCATCGAAGATCTGCTGGAGAGCGGCAAAGGCCTGATTTTAGTTAACCATGCCACGGTCAGCTGGCCGGCATGGCCACTGTGGCGACAGATTTCCGGTTCTTCGTTTATGCTGACAGCGGGCGAATTGAACGGCAAACAGGTGCCTGGCTCTGGCTATCGCGGAGGCCATGGGCCACTGCCTAATGCCACGGTTGCGCTGCAACCGCAACAATCGCATCCAGTGTTGGAAGGCCTCTCCGAGGGTTTCGACATCACCGATGAACTCTACTTGAAAACCAGCGATTACGAGACCAACGTATTACCTCTGTTGCGTGGCGACTACCTGTTTGAAGTGAAGAATTTCACGCCACCGCCGCTGGCGCCCGCAGCTGAGCAGGACAGCTGGGATCACCCGCCGGGGAGCAATCTGCTGGTGTGGGCCAATGCCTGCCGGCAATCCCCGATTGTGGTGTCCGATGTTGGCGACGGACCGTTGGCGTTTGAGAACCCTGGATATCAACGCCTGCTGCAGAATGCCATTCACTGGCTGGCTTCCGCTGAAGCACGCACCTGGGCTAGAGAATGGCGGGCGGGCTCAACATAAACGCTTCGTTCTCCCGACTTGATCTGCCCGCGGCACTCCTGAGCAACCTGAACACCCTCGGCTACACCACCATGACGCCGGTGCAGGCCCAAAGTCTGCCGGTCATTCTGCAGGGCAAAGACGTTGTGGCTCAGGCGGAAACGGGCAGCGGTAAAACCGCAGCCTTCAGCCTGGGCATATTGGCGGCAACCCAAACCCAGGAGCGCGTTGTGCAAGCACTGGTGCTGAGTCCGACCCGCGAATTGGCAGACCAGATTGCCACGGAAACCCGCCGGCTGGCTCAGACCATGCACAACCTGAAAGTCGTTTCGCTCTGTGGCGGCCGACCGATTGGCCCGCAAAAGACCTCGTTACAGCACGGCGCCCACGTGGTGGTCGGCACACCGGGGCGGATACTTGATCACCTCAAACGGCGCACGCTGCAGCTCGACACACTGCGAGTGCTTGTACTCGATGAAGCGGATCGAATGCTCGACATGGGTTTTGCGGAGGATATTACGGAGATTGCGCGCCAAACCCCGGGTAAACGACAGACTTTACTGTTTTCGGCCACTTACCCCGAGTCTATCACCCAGATGAGTCGCCAGTTGCAACGCCAACCCAAGCGCGTAACCGTAGCAGCAGAGCATACCCCAGGCGCAATTGAACAACTCTTTTTCGAGGTACACAAACACGAGCGTACACAAACGCTGCAAGCCATATTCGAACACTACCAGCCTGCCTCAGCGCTGGTTTTCTGTCGCACCCGTGAACAATGTGACCAGGTGGCTGAGCAACTCAACGAGGCGCACATCCAAAGCCTGGCTCTGCACGGCAATCTTGATCAACGCGCGCGCGATCAGGTCCTCTTGCAGTTCACCAACGGCAGCTGTCCAGTCCTGGTTGCTACTGACGTGGCCGCGCGCGGCCTGGACATTCAAGCTCTTGAAATGGTGATTAACTACGAACTTCCCCACGACGCGGAGGTTTATCAGCACCGCATTGGTCGCACCGGCCGGGCCGGTCGCACGGGCTTGGCGTTAAGCATCTGCACACCGGCGGAACAGGTCCGCATGCAGCGCATCGAAGCTTTTACCGGGCAACCGGCCATCTGTGATGTCTACGCGTCACTCGACCGCCGTCCCGAGTATCGTCTGCGCGCACCGATGACCACGCTGGAGATTAACGCCGGCCGCAAACAGAAACTGCGCGCCGGTGACCTGCTGGGTGCATTAACCGTTGCCGCCGACCTGCCGGCTGAGGCCATCGGCAAGATCAATATTTTTGATCAGAGCAGTTACGTCGCCGTGGATAACAGAATGGTGCAACAAGCCCTAGAGTATCTGCACGGTGGCAAGGTTAAAGGTCGCATGGTGAAAGCCCGCCTGTTGCTGATGGGTCGGCGGACGAGTCAACCAACGAGTCAGCCGATAAAGTCGCGCAACACCGACTGATAGGCAAAACAGCGCTCCAGAATAGCTACATCGGCAGGCAGCACCTGCACCTCAGCCATGTATTGTTGCCAATCCGTCGTGACCGCCAGTACGGCTTGCGCAATCGCCACACTGGCGCTGTGGGATAAGCCCAAACGATGTGCGGCAGCGTCAATATTTTCCCGGCTGGGCGTATTGCCAAAGGCGCCCAGGGCAATGGCATGGGAACCTTGCAAACCCGTGTTGGGCACAATGTCGTAACCCGGCGTCAACCGGTACTCACTTTCACCCGCACGCTTATAAAAAGCATGGTTGCGCAAATGGTCATCGGTATTGCCAATCGCAATATTGAACAGCATCCGGCGAAACACCTTGTGTGCCAGGTCTTCAGCCACCGTACCGATGCGCTTGCCCAACTGGAAGATCCCCGGATACGACATGGCCGTTTCGTCGTATTGAGTGATATCAAACTTGTTGATCAGGCTGGCCACGGAAATCAGGTGATGCTGCGCGCCATCCGTGCGGTCAAAGCGCTCGACCAGCAACACGGGTCCATGCGCGGTTTGCGTCAGCATGACATCCGGTACGTCGATGCCAGCCACCCGCGCCATGCGCATGGCGGCATACTCAACTTTGCACATGTCCACCAGGTCTGAATCGCGCGCAAACTTGGCAATCCAATGCCTGCCGACGTGATCAATCAGCGTTTTTGGTCGTGCACCACCCAGTCCGCTGCCGTGAAAAAAGTACGGCTCAAGCTGACGGTCAACCTCACGACCAGATTCAATATCGTCTGCAATTTTTTGTAAATGAACAAGATTTTCAAAGGGGCGCTTAGGCACTTTCTTTGGCTTGCCTTTCACCTCAGCGGTAAAGTGCAAGGCCCCAACACCCTCGCCGGAAGCCGCCAGCAAAAACTCAACCGCGCTGACCGGGGGCGGCCGCCGGGTTTTACTGAGCTGCCGCCGGCCCCATTCATCGGGACCCGCGTCGACGAGCACACCAAATACACCGGGCGACTCCCGACTACGGGGTGTTTCGTGAATCTGTTCGGTTAACGGCAAATTAATCGGATCCAGTGCATAAGCCCGCGGGTGACCGAGGTAACCCGGCGCGTATTTGAAGCGCCCGCAATGTTTATCCACCAGCAGCTGGCCCGCGAGTACAGTTCGCCCCTGACCAAGATCCGCATGCACAAAGAGTTTTTCCGCCATCTTAAAACTCCCATTCATCGCCGCTGGCAGGCGCCCGCTCACCCCTTGCCCGCCGCCGCTGCTGCGAACTCGCAAGCGCCTCACCCAGGGTGTCCTGTCCCGCCGCAAAGGCTGCGTCGAACGCAGCCGGCATGCCATAAATGTCCAGCAAAGCCAGATATGCCGCCACAGTAATATGCGCAGAACCTGCTTCCACTTTCTTGATCGAGCTTTCTGAAAGGCCCGACTTAGCCGCAGTCATGGCCTGGGTCCAGTTGCGTCGCAGGCGGGCTTCGCGGAGGCGCTGACCCAGACCCTGCAGACTACCCAGCGCCGCATCGCTCAGCAAAGCATGTGATTTCGAATTTCTAGGCATATAAGCAACTCTAAATAAATTTAAGAGGTTTATATATACCTCTATAGTTCAAGAGATTATTGTGCCTG
>JBCCUW010000289.1:0-5946 GCA_039196385.1 Pseudomonadota bacterium | reverse complement strand
CTGTCCGGCAGTTTTTGCAGCCATTCCGTGACTGACGTCCGGCACAGGTTTACCCTCAGTGTCATCGGTGCGCGCTGCAGGTTTGCGGAATGAATTTCAGGGAATCCATGAGGCTCTGGGTTTGGGTATTGGCTGGCTAGTTTGCGCGCCAACCATGTGGGAAGCTCAAACGATTGTTCGGTTTGCCGATTCGCTTGCGTTTCCGGTCCGCGTTCAAGCTGGCGCAGCACGCCGTTGATTAACCCTTTCGCCCATGGTTTGCCTAGCAATCGACAGGCCTCGACGGTTTCATGGACTATGGCATGTGTTGGTATGTCAAGCATACGGAGTTGGTAAGCACCAACTAACAAAAGACACATGAGATCCTGGTCTTTTTGTCGGAGGGCTTTTTTCAGCAATGCTGAGACGCTGTGGGATAGCGAATAATAGTGGCGTAACGTGCCATACAGCAGTTCCTGTGCCAGCGGCGCGACAAGCCAGTCAGCTCGATTTTGCAATAACCAATCGATCGTTCGTCTGTTGTTTATGATCTGGTTCAGCGCACGTGCGGCATGACAGCGGATAAGCGCAGAGCGCGGTTCAGCCTCTTTTGCCGCGGTTCTTTCTAGACGTGCATGCCTCGCTTGACTCGGCTTTTGCGTGTCACTGGTTTTTTGGTTGACCATTGGCGGTATGCGCGTGCGCCTCGGTTACGTGTCGGCACTGTTCGCAAAACGCCCACCGGGGCGGAACAATTCAGCATACCCCAGCATGGCATCTGCAGCCCCAAGCACATTTTGTTTGCCCTCAATCTTGATGGCTTTTATCTGCAATAGATCTGTTGCACATTGTACAGTAATCCCATGCTTGGAGGCGTCGACAATAGTCCCTGGCTCGGGTTGGTTCTGTGGGATGTCGGTCTGTTCCACCATTTGTGCCTGAAGAATTTGCATACCCGTGTTGTTCAGTCGCGCCCTCACCGGGAGTCGATCTGCCAGTGCCCATACCTGCCTGGCTAAAGTTTCTGCGGATTTCTGCCAGTTCAGATGGCGATCTGCGGCTGTCAGCTTGGAGGCATAAGTGGCCAGCTGGTCATCTTGTGCAACAGCCTTGGGCAAACGACCGCTACCCTCCTTCGCTTCACTGAACGCGTTCAGTATCTCGAGCAGACACTCGCTACCCTGCTGTGCGAGCGACATTTCCAATTCCGCGATCGTGCTTGTGTAGTCGATGGGCACGGTGACTGAATTGTAAACCGGCCCGGTATCCAGACCCTTCTCCATATGCATGATGCAGGCACCGGTAAGACTATCCCCCGCGATGGCCGCTCGCTCGATAGGTGCCGCTCCACGCCAGCGCGGCAACAGGGATGCGTGCACATTAAGACACCCGTAGCCAGGTATCCGGAGAACGGTGGGCGGCAGGATTAACCCGTATGCAGCAACCACCATAATATCTGGCTCATAACTCGCCAGCGCTTGCCGCGCTGTTTTGTCCTTGAGTGTTGCAGGTTGTTCAACAGGCACCTGGCGCGCGTCGGCGAGTTGCTTCACAGGGTTAGCCTGAAGTTTCCGACCACGACCTTTGGGCCGATCAGGTTGGGTAAATACTGCCACCGGTGCAAAAGCGCTATCGAGCAGGTTGTTCAGAATGGTGGCCGCGAACTCGGGGCTCCCGGCGAAAACAACGTTGAGTTCAGGCACTGGCTTTGCGCAGTTTGACTAACTTTTTGCGTATGCGGTTGCGCTTTAGGTTTGACAGGTAATCGACAAACAGCTTGCCATCCAGATGATCACATTCGTGCTGAATGCAAACGGCCAGCAAACCGCTCGCGCTCATTTCGATGGGCTCGCCCATCGGATTAAAAGCGCTTACTTCAATGTGCTCAGCGCGGGTGACGGGCTCATAGAACCCGGGGACAGATAGGCAACCTTCTTCCGTTTCCAGCTGTTCACCGTGCAGTGTCAGTTCCGGATTAACAAAAATGTAGGGAGTGTCATTGTTTTCTGAAACGTCTACTGCGATAACGCGTTGATGCACATTGACCTGCGTTGCGGCCAGGCCGATGCCCGGTGCGGCGTACATCGTTTCCAGCAAGTCATCCGCGAACTGCTGTAGAGAATTGCCGAACTCAGTGACCGGTTTCGCCTTGGTGCGCAGACGCGGATCAGGGTAGTGGAGGATATCAAGTAAACTCATGTTGGCGTTCGTTCATAGAGCGTGTGAACTGTCTCTAGTATTGGCCTAATTTGTGCTGCTAAGATGTGGAAGATTATAGCTTTTTACGCACCCGAGTTAAGCCAAGATGCGTGTTTTCGCTCTATTATCTTATGCGTTGAGGATAGCGGGAAGTGCCGGGGTATGCGTTTTATGGGCAGTGATTCACCCCTCCACCGGGATAGAAAACTAAAATTGACTGACTTGACCCAGAAATCATCAGACAAAGGATATGTAGCGCAGTGAAGAAAGCAACAAAACACCTCATCGCCTCAGGCTTACTGAGTCTGGTATTGGCAGCGGGAACGGCTTCTGCCGAAGACCTCAAGCAATACCTGAAGCCGGGTCATCCGGACGTGTACGTCGTTGTTAAAGGTGACACATTGTGGGACATCAGCGGCACCTTCTTGTCGAAACCCTGGCTGTGGCCTGAGGTTTGGCAAATTAATCCGCAAATTGAAAACCCGCACCTCATTTATCCTGGTGATCAGATTGCACTGGTTTATGTCGATGGCCAACCGCGCCTGCAGCTCAGCCGTGGTGATGCAGGTCGCACAACCCGGTTAACGCCGTCGGATACGGTCAGCCTGCACCCGCAGATTCGCGCCACCCCGCTGGAATCTTCGATTCCTGCCATCAGCCTGGACGCCATCCAGGGTTTTCTCGTACAGAATCGTGTCGTTGAGCCGGGGGTATTGGGTGCCTCTCCCTATGTGGTTCAGGGTGAAAGCGAACGGCTGGTATTAGGTGCCGGGGACCGCGTCTATGTACGTGGTGTTTTGGGTGACAGCGAAGGGTTCAGCATTGTGCGCAAAGGGCCGCTGTATGTAGACCCTGAAACCAATGAGGTTTTGGGCCGCGAGGCGACCTATATCGGGCTTGGTACCGCTGTAGGTCAGGCCGATGATATTGCTACGCTGGCGGTGGCCAGTACCCGGGAAGAAATCCAGATCGGCGACCGCGTGTTGCCCACTGAAGAGCGTCGTGTTGATTCTTCGTTCTTTCCCAGCGCTCCGGAAGTTGATGTGGATGGTCAGATCATCTCAGTCTTCAGCGGCGTCACCCAGGTCGGACAATATGATGTGGTTGTGCTTAATCGAGGTGAACGGGAAAGTTTAGCCGTAGGAAACGTGCTGGCGATCTACAAGCGAGGCGCCCTTGCCCGGGATCGGATAGCTAACGAAACGATTCGTCTGCCCAGTGAAAGAGCTGGGCTGCTTATGGTTTTCAGAACCTTTGAGAAACTGTCTTATGGCCTGGTTTTATCCACGGAGCGACCGCTCGCTGTGAATGACGAGGTACGTAATCCCTGATCTGCCTGGGGTCCATTCGGACCCTTTGCGTCCGCAACTAGCTACGGGCTGTGCTGCTGATCTCTGCTGCGCAGGCATAAGCAAACGGGCATGCTTCGTGTATGCCCCAAGCACCCAACCACGCTAATCACTCTGCGCCCCACGCCCACGCCAGTGTTGCGTCTACCAGCGTGTCAGCACACTTGTTGGCGGCGTGCCTCAGTCGGTTTCCCCGACAGGCCATAGCGCGCTGTCTGCAGGAGCTGGCGCCCGACGAAGCCCTCTTTTTAGACCAACAGTTTCAATCGGTGTTATATGCTCAGCTGCGACGCGGCGCTCGAGCGCGTAAGCAGCATCTAGCCTTTCCTGATGAGTGTCCGCAAGGTTGGGTTGTGGGCTGGTTTGATGGCGCCTTTCCAGAACGGCTTCGACACATCCCGGATCCGCCGCTCTTACTGTATGGGCGCGGCGCTGCGTGCTGCCTGTCAACACCCTCAGTTGCTGTCGTCGGGGCGCGTCGTTGTACTCAGCCGGGTCGCTCTGTGGCCGAAGAGCTTGGTCGTGATCTCGTCACCGCCGGCATGGTGGTTGGGAGCGGTCTTGCTTATGGCGTTGATGCGGCAGCGCATGTCGGCGCATTGCGCGGCAGTGGTTGTACCATTGCCGTTTTGGGTGGCGGCCTGGATCAAATTTACCCAGCCAGACACGCGCGACTTTACCGCGCTATTCTTGAGGGGGGTGGCGCTGTGATCAGCGAATATCCGCCTGCTGCAGGAGTGAGAAAACACCAGTTCGTCGAGCGCAACCGGTTGATCAGTGGCTTGAGCCAGGGTGTGGTTGTGGTAGAGGCCGGACTGCGTAGCGGCGCGCTCACCACAGCGGAGTTTGCAGCAGAACAGGGCCGGGAAGTGATGGCCGTACCCGGCCCCGTGCGCAGCCATGTCAGCCGTGGTTGCCACCGGCTACTCCAGCAAGGGGCTGCCCTTGTTACCAGCGCGGAAGACGTGTTGGCGGTGCTGGGCGTGACCCGGCCGGAACCGGCGCCGGGCTCAGCAGTGCGGGACATTGTTCTGTCAGGAGGTGCAATAGATCAGCAACTGGCCAAACAGGTGCTGGGGCTATTGGGTGGTTATCCGAAGACCGTTGATGAACTTGTTGTGGATACGCAGTTGCCGCACCAGCAATTGCTGGAACTGCTGAGCAAGCTGGAACTGGCTGGATTTGTCGAGCAGGGGACGCTTGGGTATATTGCCAGGTCCTGAAATTCCAACCGCAATCAGGTCTCGGCCAATGGCGGCAACTCACGACAGACAATCCATTGATGACAATGCGCTGATGCTAAAGAAGGATACTGATGATACCGCTGCAATTCAGCAGGCCGCCCGGGTGATTCGGCAGGGCGGGGTTGTACTGCACGCCACGGAAGGGGTGTGGGGGCTGGCTTGCAACCCGCACGACGAATCCGCGGTTGATCATGTATTTGCGCACAAACAACGCCCCAGTGCCAAAGGTCTTGTGCTGATTGGCGCCGAGGCCAGTTATTTTGCCCGACAATTGGAATCCTGTGCTCATCGCGAAGAGGTCTTGAACAGCTGGCCGGGGCACCACACCTGGATTCTGTCAAACGAAGGCGAATACGCTGACTTCATTACTGGTGGCCGTGACACAGTGGCCTGTCGTGTACCTGGACATGCCCAGGCGCGTCAGCTCGCGGCAGCGGTAGGCACTACGCTGGTTTCCACTTCTGCAAACATCAGCGGGCAGCCGCCGATCAGCAATGCGCAAGACGCAATGGCGACATTTGCGGACAAAGTGGATTTTGCATTGCCGGGCGAAGTAGGTAGCGCAGGCCGCGCGAGCACTATCCATGGCCCGGATCGGCAAATTCTGCGATGAAAGAGCAGCACGGTACGAGTCATGGTCCAGATCGTTACGCGGTTGTAGGTAGTCCGGTTGCCCATTCCCTGTCACCTGTTATTCACGGCCTGTTTGCAGCACAAACGGGGGAAGACATTGTTTATGACAAGGTCGAAGTCAGTGCTGATCAGTTCCAAGCATTTGTCATGGAGTTTGCCAGCGGTGGCGGCTGTGGCCTGAATGTCACCGTGCCGTTCAAGGAGTTGGCACATGACCTGTGCCACCAGCTGGATGTTTCAGCGGCAACTGCTGGCGCGGTAAATACGCTGGTGCTGAATGGTGAGCATTGGACCGGTTACAACACGGATGGTATTGGTCTCGTCAATGATCTGTGTGTCCGTCATGGCCAGACATTACACAACCGTCGCATTCTACTGCTGGGTGCGGGTGGCGCGGCGCGGGGGGTGCTTGGCCCACTGTTGGATAAAGCGCCTGCGCAACTGTGGATTGTCAATCGCACAGCATCGCGGGCAGAAGAGTTGGCAAGACATTTTACCAATCAAGCGGCCGCAGGGGGTACCCATCTGCTGGGCATTGGTCT
>JBCCUW010000288.1:0-5957 GCA_039196385.1 Pseudomonadota bacterium | reverse complement strand
GGTTCGCGTACGTCACCGCTATCAGACCTGAAACCGCTAACAATCGGCCCCACGAACGATACTGTTCTGTGTCTTTGAGCGGGCAACCCACTGCAGCTTCAATGTTAGAATCTTTGTGGCCCGTGACTAAAACGATCACCGGCAGTGTTCTGCTGGCGGCTAGTTCGTCCCCTTGCGAAAATGTCGGCGGGGAATAGATATCAAACTCCAGAGTAGCGCCAGATTCCGCGAGGTACTGCAGCGATTGCACCGTTACTTGACCCATGTTGGGCAGCGACAGGACAACGGGACGCTTGGTGACGTCTGTTTCTGGTTTATCAGTCTCGGCCATCGCAGATACTCATTGCACACCTATTTCCCAAACCACTCAGGCTCGATCCGGGTCAGGAATCTGGTGAATGTTTCTGATATCAGTTGCCCACGGCAAGCCAGAGCCGCAAAACCCCTGCATCTTCGGTGTCAACTCACGGCGCTGTTTGATGGTGCCGAGACGCAGATTAAACGGACCTTCGGTAGCGTTGGATGCGGAATACAAGGCCGTGCCACAGTCGCCACAGAAGGCGACAAGCACGTCGGCACCACTCCCCCCTGTTTTGACATAGGTTTTTGGCGAACCTGCAAGATTAAAATTAGTCGAGGGCACGCCAAACACACTGACACGATAAGGTGCGCTCGAAAAAGTCTGGCAATCAGCACAGTGACAGATCACCACCTGCTCAGGGTTAATGTCGGCCACGTACGTTATCCGCCCACAGTGGCAGCTACCGTCTACTTTCATCACGCACCACGTTGATCGTTACCGTCACTCAGAATGACGTCAACTTCAGCCTGAAAATCTGCGGAAAACTCATCTTTGTAAGTCTTCCAGAACCAGGCACCCCCAGGCTGCGACAGGAACCGGCGCAGCACCGGCTTCTGCGCATCCCAGGCTTGATTATCGCCAAGTTGCGCCTGGGTATATGCGTTCCACAAGGCCCATAACGCGTTGGTCATCATCAGCCGAAACCGTTCGCGTTCCAGGTCGCTCAGGCCACTCACATCCCGCAGCCCGTTCATATAGATTGTGGTGATGCCCGGGTCCGTGAACAGGTGGGTACGTATGTCGTTGGCAAATTGGGTCATGGAATCAATACTCGCGGCGCGCAAAGCCCGAGTGTTTTGTCTGATCTGCACGGCCAGGTAAGCCAGCGTAATCACCACCCCGATCGCACCAACAAATTCGCCGTAGTTGCCCAGTAGTTGGGCTATTGCTTCATGGTTCACGTTTACCTCCATCCTCCGCAGCAAGGCTATCGTAGAACCCGACCAATCGCGAACAGCCGGTAACAGGCGAATTTACGGCATAACACCGGCATACTCGCGTTCAGCACAACGCCGCACAGGACACCCGCATATGACCACACCCAACCTGAGCTGGGGGCACATCAATATCAACGTCAGCCATCTCGAAACTTCCATTGCCTTCTACGAAAAACTGGGCTTCACGCTGCTGATTCCCGGGATCCCGTATCTTGGCATCAGCAGGGATACAGCCGCAGACATTCCCGCCCGGCAAAGCCAGGCATTGGGTATTACCCCGGGTACCTCAGCACGCGCCTGTATCATGCAACTCGATGATGGCTTTCCAAAAATTGACCTGACCGAGTTTGCCAGCCAGTCGCCGTCAACGGCAGCGGCCAACGATGATCTGGGTATTGTGCGCCTGTGTCTGGGCAGCCAGGATCTGGTTAACGACTACACGCGCCTGACCGATGCCGGGGTGGAATTCCTGTCAGCACCCACTCCAGGTGTGGGAGATATGGCTGATATCGCTATCTGCCGTGATCCAGACGGCAATCTGATTGAGCTGATCGAGCTGCATCTGGACAAATGGAGAGCGGGCTAAGACAGGTCTGCAGGGTCAGAGTACCCCACGATTTCGCAGCGCGGCAATTTCCGCGTCTGCGTATCCCATCTCTTGCAATATCTCGTCCGTATGCTCGCCAATCTCCGGCGCTCTCGAGGGGGTTACAAGCGCCAGACCTTCAACGTTCACTGGTGGCTTTAACAACTGATCGAGACCTGTATCGCCAGGCGCACGAACCATATTGTTAGCAATCACCTGCTGGTCTGTCGGCAGTTCTTCGACTTCAGCCACCAGCGCAACCGGCACACCGGCGGCGTTGAATTCCGCCAACCATTCAGCACTGGGTCGAGTAGCGATCACTGGCCTGATGAGGGCCACCAGCTGGTCCCCCGCCGCCAGTCGCTTTTCGGGTTCAGCAAATCGCTCATCTACCAGCAACTCCGGGAGACCAAGGACGGCAAACATCGCAGCCAGCTCGTCTTCGGCGCGGACCATGGTGAACTGCAACCAGCGATGGTCTTCAGTTTCATACATGACGCGGGTAAATAGATGCCCCAGCATGCGGCGATAGCGCCCAAATTCACTTTCAACAAAAGCGGCCTGCGCAATACAAGACGCTGACCACATGCCATTGGCCAACAGAGACGTGTGTACAAAACTGCCTGCGCCGGTTTTATGGCGGCGCAACAATGCCGTCAAAATACCCGCATACATGGCCACTGCGGTGGGATGATCGCCCATGCCAGGCAGCGCGGGTGCAGGCGCTGCTCCCGGCGCCCTGACCAGGTCCATTAAGCCCGAACGAGACCAATAGGCCACCAGATCAAAACCTTCCCGGTCCCGTTCCGGGCCAGTTTCACCATACGCCGTCAGCGCCGCATAAATCAGCCGCGGGTTGAGTGCTTGAAGATCAGCGTACGTCAATGACCAGTTTTCGCGCATCTGCGGCGAATGATTGGTCACGTAGACATCCGCCTCCTGAATCAGGCGCTGCAGAATATCGCGCCCTTCCTGAGTCTTGAGGTTCAGCGACAGTGACCGCTTGTTGCGGGCATCCATCTGCCAGGCATAGTTTGTAGCACTATCCGGCGCACCGGCGGTGGCGCTGAAGTTGCGATACGCATCACCTAACCCGGGCAACTCGACCTTAATCACCTGGGCGCCAAAATCAGCGAGCATTGTGGTAGCTACCGGCGCTGCAATCCAGCTGCCAACATCCAGTACTTTCAAATCCGCGAAAAGATATTCTTCGCTCACCGCTCCTCTCCTACTACCTAAATTGATGACCTGACTACTGCTGCTGAATTTGAGCGGCGTCATTTAACGTCACACTGACATCCGGCGTGCCTGTGTAGATCAGCTGACTGGTATCCGCCAGTTGCCCCTGCAAATGCGCGGAGGGCTGCACGCGCGCCAGACTGCTGCCGCGACCATTCACGGTGATCGTCTGACTGGACAGTTCTGCGGCGTTAACCTGCGCTGCACCCGTGACGTCCAGGCTGAACCTGGTGGAGTCTCCGGTGACGGTAACCCGGCTGGCTGAGGCAGCCAGTATCTGCAGACTTTCCAACACCACGCGCTCCACGACCAGCTGTGCGGCGCCGGAGCTGCGCAAGTCCAGCGCGTCAGCGGAAATGCCCGCAACATTAAGTACGCTGGCGCCGTATACTGCAAGGCGCGTGACGTCCAGTAAACGTGATTCCGCATCCACAAGTTGCGCCGTCACAGCGCCGAGGAGCTGCACATCAGTAATCCGATTGCAACGCACCTGCAACTGCAAGGGCGTCGCACCCGGCGCCACCAGCACGGAAACGCCCTCGCTCTGCTGAGCCACCTGCACCCGGTTTGCAGCTACAGGCTGTTCGCTGCGCACCTCGAGCTCCGCAGCGGGGGTTGCCGTACGTTCAATAGTCAGATGAAACTCGCCCTGCAGCCGCAGCTGCGCGCAATCGTCAAGACGATGCGTGGACTGTATCGGCTGTTCTTCAGTCGATGTGCGGGGAGTATCTGACCCGGGTGTGTCAGACGGACTGCAGCCCCACTGCACGCATAGAACCAACATCGCCACGCAAAAGTGCACGCCGCGTCGGTTTCTCTGATTTTCCTTGCGCTTCAAAACGGGCTGCATCGCGGCGTTACGCGTAGGTGACAAATTCCACGCAATTGCCGTCGGGATCAGCAACAATGCCAATGGTGACCCCTGGGCGAATTTCGCTCACCGGAATAATCACCTCGGCGCCTGCCGCTTCACACTCAGCCATAATTTCCGCCAGATTGGTCACGTGCATGGTCCAATAACGATAACCCGTCGCCGCCGGTATCGGACCCGTCGCGGCTTCAGTCTGTACCGGGTCAGCAGGGGCTACCAGTTTGATCAGGCTGTCACCACACCACAACCGGTACATTTTGCCACCACCCGGAAACGGGGTGCTGGGCTCTTCCCGGAATCCCAGCAGGTCCCGATAAAAAGCCACCAGGGCATCCGCGTTGTTTGTCACGATGCCGAGATCGATCGAGGTTTTCTTAAGTTCTACAGCCATTTTCTACTCCCGGTTCCCGGATCACCCGTCCAGTGCGGCGTTCCACTCCGCTACTTGTGCTACAGAGGCCAGCAACTCAGCCGGGTCCCCTTCAATGGTAATGCTCTGGATTTTGTCACCCTGGGCAATCGCATTCACCACAGCCTGATCAGCCTCACCTTGAACAGCCCCAAAAATACTATGGGCATCGTCCAACCAGGGTGTAGGCACGTGGGTAATGAAAAACTGTGAGCCATTGGTGCCTGGGCCCGCATTGGCCATAGAGAGTTTGCCTGGCGCATCGTGGCGTAACTCGGGTACAAATTCGTCACCAAACTTATAACCCGGGCCGCCGGTGCCGGTGCCCAGAGGGCAGCCGCCCTGCACCATGAAATCATCAATAACACGATGAAAATTCAAACCGTCATAGAATCCCCGTTGCACCAGATTAACAAAGTTGGCCACGGTCGTAGGGGTTTTATCGGCGTACAGATCTACCCGAATTGGACCCTTGTCTGTCTCAAACACCGCAACTAATGACATATATTCTCCTGTTGGCGGAATCAATTACGCCACCAGCGGCTGTCCGCCAAGCCACCGATCTGCGTTGTGGACTGATGCCCACTTAAACAAAAAAAAGATCCCGCTAGTTCAGTTCCAGCGGGTCACCAAAACGATCAGCAAAACACAGTTTGTGCACAGGTCGCCGACTGATGGGTCCATGCCCCCCTCTCACAGGGTATCCGATAGGCATGACTGCACAGGTATGCCAATCTGCCGGGATCTCCAGCAGAGCTTTGAGCGCAGTTTCCTCGTAACACAACAACGTGGTCAGGGTGCAGCCGATACCTTCGTTCACACAGGCCAACATGGCATTCTGTAGCGCCGGATAAACAGAGCCACCACCCACCACAGAGGGGCGCGGTAGTTCTGCATCGGTAATGGCCATCAACTGCGGGTTAAAACAGAACACCAGCAGCACCGGCGCATCACCCATATGTTCACCAAGGTGATCGCAGGCATCCAGCATGCGCTCGCGCTTGGCAAGTGCTTCACCCGTCATCCCACTGAGGCCGCGCCTGGCGTTAGCGCCATAGTGCTGCCACTGTGGACGGTACAGGTCACCCACCGCCGCGCGCAAGCTCGGTTCCCGCACTGCAATAATTCGCCAGGGTTGCGTATTGCCACCACTTGGGGCCCAGCACGCTGCCTGCAGGATGCGTTGCAATACGTCGTCCGGGATGGGTTCCGGGCGCAGCCGGCGCACGGCTCGCAGCGTACTCATGGCATCGTACAGCGCCATAGATTCATTGTTCATCTGTTTGCATTCTCTCTCTCGATCCTGCCTGGGTTTATGGCTTGGCGCGCTATCCTGCTGGAAATTCTCAAGCAGCCGGGTCTGCTGAGGCGAGAAATTCGGCAAATGCCCGTTGCGCCTGTTGCATTGCCTCTCCACTTTTCCAGGACTCAATAAATTTTACATCAGGCGCCATCTCAGCAACCAGGCGGGATGATGATTGAGGGTGGTACAGATCATCACCCATCAGCACCAGTAAAGGGGTTGTACAGGTAGGCAAAAAGTCCTGGTCCAG
>JBCCUW010000287.1:0-5965 GCA_039196385.1 Pseudomonadota bacterium | reverse complement strand
GCGGTGCAGGACGAAGTGCGGCGGCGGTGGCCTTTGGTAAACACCGAAAACCTCGATGACCTGGGCGATTTGAGCGGCTTTCGTGAAGACTTTCTGAAGATCTTCGGCTTCGGCTTTGACGGGGTGGATTACGATGCTGAGGTGGATATCGGCATGGGGCGAGTATAGCGCGACGCCAGATTCAGCTCGCAGCCAGCGTGTTGCTGAGCACATCTCCTACGGCCACACCCTCATTCCAGTCGCTAAGCTGTCTGGATGTTCGCCCCCCTGGACCCGCCGCGCCCCGCACTGGACCGTTCTCAGCTGAGTCCGGCTTTTGTCAGCTTGCTGGTGCGCTGCCGCTATGTCATCTATCTGTATCTACTGCTCCTGTTGGGCCTGCACCGGGGGCTGGCAGACGAGCACATAACGCCGTTGCTGCTTTATCTGCTGTTCACCCCAGTACTGTTGCATGGCCTGTCGCGTTGCCTTTTGCATGGATTGCGCCTGCTGCGAGTCCGCGGTGCGGCGTTGTCAATGAGCGGACTGCACTGGCTGGAATGCGTGACCACGCTATTGATGTTGCAGCAACAGATGCCGCCTTTGATTGTGGGGCTGATGGCCTGGGTTTTCCTTGCCAGTAATACTGCAATCTGGGGGTTGAGTACCGGCTTGAAGCAGGGCCTGATTGCGCTGCCCGTTGGCTTGTGGGCGTTGCTACGCGGGTCAGAGCGACCGGACTGGCCATTTGATTTGGTCTCCCTGCTCGCGCTGACCGGTATCTGGTGTTTTTTCATGTTGATCTGTCTCGTTGCGCATCAGCAGGTTCGCAGTCTTCTGATCGCGCAGCGGAGGGTGCGGGCGCAAAAAGCACATCTGCTGGCCTATTTGCCTGATGACCTGGCCCTGGTTGAAAGCCTGGGCCATGGGGCGCAGCAGGTGCCCATGCGGCGACTCTGGCTGGTGGTTGCTTTTGTTGACCTGGTTGGCTTTACGCGTGCCAGCCGCAACTTGCCTGATGAAACGCTGCAGGATCTGCTGAATAACTTTTTTACCACGATTCAACGGCATACCCGTCAGTGGGGCGGTTATGTCGACAAATTCCTTGGTGATGGCGCCCTTTGTGTTTTTCCGGATACTTCTGGCTCGCGGCAGAACGCGGCGGTGCAATGTGTGCGCTGGGCCGAGTTGCTGCAGGCGAACCTGACTGCAAGTGTGATGCCGGGTGAGAAACCTGCGCGAATGCGTGTGACGGTGGGAATCAGTAGCGGCTATTGCCTTTCAGGCAGCTGGGGTGACGTGCAGCGATGGGACTACACGGTGATGGGTACGCCAGTCAATCTTGCCAGTCGCCTGCAAGGTGAGGCGCTTAATTACGGCGGGGTGCTGATGGATGCGAGGGTTGGTGCCTTGGTGGATGATCACGTTGCCTTGTCCGGACCCGTCTGTTTCACTCTGAAAGGCCTGGGCAAGCAACAGGCATACCGGCTTGCTGATGGGCTGAGGTAGCAGTTGGTTGCGGGCCTTAGCTTTGCTAAGGTGCGGCTCTTTCGAATAGAACCAAATCTGTGGAAAAAATATTTCTTGCCGCTTGCCAGGGTAAGCCGACTTCTCATACACCCATTTGGCTGAATCGTCAGGCCGGGCGCTATATGCCCGAATATCATGCTGTAAAGGGTGATATGCCCAGCCTGGATTTTTTCAAGAATCCGGACAAGGCAGCCCAGGCGACCCTGGATGCGCAGCGCATTCTTGGCGTTGATGCGGCAATCATGTTTGCTGACTTGTTACCCATCATGGAGCCGATGGGCCTGGAGTTGGAATACGTTCCTGGTAAGGGGCCAGTGTTTGCCAATCCGATTCGACAGGCCCGCGATGTGGCAGAGCTGCTGGTGCAACCCGCGGAAGAAGCGACCCCGTATATTGCCCAGACAGTGCAGAATATTCTGCAGGACCTGCCGGCGCACATTGCGTTGATCGGCTTTGCCGGTGCCCCTTTTACGCTGGCGTCGTACGCGATTGAAGGTCAGGGTTCGCGCAAT
Source organism: Pseudomonadota bacterium (assembly GCA_039196385.1). Taxonomy (GTDB): domain Bacteria; phylum Pseudomonadota; class Gammaproteobacteria; order Pseudomonadales; family Azotimanducaceae; genus UBA4421. Next base: position 3,944 of record JBCCUW010000287.1, on the reverse strand, counting down.
TACGTGTATGTAAAGCAGATGATGTACAACACGCCCGAGCTTTGGGCGGACCTGATGCATAAGCTGGTAGAGCAAGTAGTGAGTTATCTGCAGTTGCAGATTGCCAGTGGCGTCGACGCCGTGCAGTTGTTTGATACCTGGGTAGGTAATCTGTCGGTGCTCGATTTTCGGACGTATGTGCGACCGTACTTGCAGGCTGTCCTGCAGAAGCTCAATAGCCCCGTACCGGTGATTTACTTCGGTACCGGTAACAGTCACCTGCTGGCGGACGTGGCAGAGCTGGGTTTTGATGTTGTTGCGTTCGATTGGCGCACGCCGCTGGCCTCCACTTGGGAGAGCCTGGGTTTTAAAGCCGTCCAGGGTAACCTGGACCCCATTGTCTTGTGTGCTCAGCAGGAGGCGATCGCCAGCCAGGCAGGTGCGCTGCTGCAGAGCGTTGCCGGTAAGCCCGGGCATATCTTTAATCTGGGGCATGGCATTATTCCGGAGACGCCGGTGGCCAACGTTCAGTATCTCGTTGAATTTGTGCAGACTTACCGGGAGGCCACGGCTTAGCGGGAGGGCGCGTGAAAATTGTACTCAAGCTACTGGGTGTGGTGTTTGCCCTGCTGCTGTTGGTTATCGGGGTCGAGAGATTGGCCTCGGAAAGTGGCGAGGTGGTGGTGCTGCAAACCAGAACCGCCGCGGGCGATGTGGCTGAAACTCGTCTATGGGTGGTTGATCAGGCAGGATTTGCCTGGTTGCGCTCCGGTTCCAACGCGTCGGGTTGGTATCAACGTCTGGAAGCGAATAGTGCGGTGACCGTGCAGCGTGGCGAAATTTCATTTGCCGCCAATGCGCAACCTGATGTGAGTATGCGTGAGTTGATCAATGCCGAAATGCGGGCTAAGTATGGCTGGGCAGACAGTTATATCAGCCTGCTGTTTGGACGCGATGATGCGATACCGATCCGTCTGATACCCTCCCCCTGAGGCGTCACAACGCGTAGTCGGCTGGTGGCTGGTAGTCCCGCGGCAGACGTTGCTGTGAATTGCGATCTGGTATCAACAGTCCCTGCCGGGCAAGGGCCTGGCGCAACGCCGGCTCAAACTCTGGAGGCCAACCGGAACTGGCGCGCTGCCAGCAACCCCGGCACACCGCAATACCGTAGTGTTTGACCCGCTGTGCCGCCGGGGCGGCCAGGCACAGGTGGCACAAACTATCCGTCATAGTTCTCTAACCGATCTTTCAGCCAGCCCAGGCGTGTGTCTGCATAGACTTCCTTGGTTGGCGAAAATGCTTCAGGCTGGTCGAGGCTGCCAAGCGTGATATCGGTCCATTGGGGATGTTCAGCGTTGATGCAGACCAGTGGGGTACCACAATCGCCGCAGAAAAAACGCGTGCCCGTATCTGACGACTCAAGCACCGTCGGTTCGCCTTTGACATAGCCAAACTGTTCAGTGGGGACGACCAACCAGCTGACAAAGGGTGCGCCGCTGGTTTTGCGGCACATTGAGCAGTGACAGTTCACCGTAATCACTTCTGGGCGTCGGAACTGATAGCGGATTTTGCCGCAGAAGCAACCGCCATAAACCGGCGTTGTGATGGCCGGATCAATCGCATCGCTTGTACCCATTTGCGTGCTCAGGGTTTCACCCCTTCCATCACAATCAGATCGCTGTGTGCCGATTGGTGGCGTAACGCCGCGACGGGTGCATATTCGGGGTCATCCAGAAAGGCTTCCGCCGCTGCCTTGTCCGGAAACTCCAGTAAGATCATGCGCTCGGGTTGGAAGGTACCTTCGCGGTTGGCGCTTTCGCCACCGCGCACCAGGTAGCGGCCCTGGTGTTTGGCGATAAGCGCGGGGACCTTTTCAACATAAGCTTTGAACACATCTGCATCGTGTATCTGAATGTTTGCCAGGATATAGGCTTTGGTCTTTTTACGTCGGTGCATGCTCGGTACTTTCCGTTTCAGGTTCTGCTTCTGGAACAGGTTCGATGCGTAAATAGGCGCGTTGCCTGAAGCGGCCCGTCAGGCGGCTGGAGAAGTCGGTCAAGCGCATTTGCCAGCCGTACTTCTTGCGCATGGCCTGCAGCGCAACAGCCTTTTCCGTCGGCTCAGTGATGACAAAGGCGCGAACATCCAGCCAGGGACCCAACACCTTGCCGCGAACATCGCAGACGGCCAGTTGGGCTCGAGCGCTATTGCGGAGACGCTTGACCTTACCGGCCTGCCCTGCGCTGAACGCATACAGGTGATCCTGGTCCGGCGCCGCCCAGATTGCAGTGGGCACAGAGACACCGGACTTTCGGAAAGTGGCCAGGCTGACGTACGGTGCCGCCCTGAAACTCTGCCAGAGCGCACTCGCTGATGCCGTTTGCTGTGTTTCTCCAGTGTTAGTCACGGTGGTTAATCCAGGTCAGTTTCGCAGTCGAAAAGCTTGTCGACAAATACCGCCGATATCTCCAGCTGTGTGGCAATGTCACAGAGCACCGCCCGCTCCGCCTCAGTGGTGTGGTTGTCTGCGCGGGAAACCGTACACAGGTCGCGGATGACTTGCATCCGTTGGGGAATGGAGCTGATGGCTTTGACCTGGGCAACCCGCTCCGGTACTTCATGCACCAGTTTCTCAATATTCAGCTTTTCACTGAAGGACGCCTTACCAAAAAATTCTTCAAAAATTTCAATTTCTGCTTTGGAGATACCGGCGCTGGCGTTGGCCACAGCAATAGCTGCGGCAAACAGTAAGCGGCGCATGGCTTCAGCGGTGTCTGTCTTGCCTTCCAGATAGCTCGGTTCCATCATGCTCATCAGGTTTTCCACACCCAGGTCCAACTGGTTGAGATCCGCATCCGGGCTCTGCATCAGACCGGCATCAAAAAACAGACGAATCGCCTTAACCCGCAAAGGACTGAACGGGTGGGTCAAAAACCAGTCTTCCGTTGGCGCATTTTGCCCCGGGTTAGCATCCTCCAGCTGCATTTCATCCACCTGGCGCAGGAAGTCATCCACGCTGAACGTGGCATAGTTGCCACTGAGGCCGCTCGCGAGTTTGAACAGCGCATGCGCCACCGCCGGCAGGTCATCCGCGCAGAACGCGCCAGCGCGGTCTGCAGAAATTTCGGCATATCGTGACCAGCTGGTCAGGGCCAGGGCGAGCCGGGGATTGGGCCGGTTTTGTCCGCGCAGAATGTAGCCGATCGGAATGTCGTGATGGTTATAAAGGTGGTGGCCCAGTTCATGGCCCATGACAAAACGGATTTCGTCCGGTGTAAAAGATTCCAGAATGGCGGAACTGAACATGATGAACAGACGTCCTGCTTCGGGTTTCACGCAGGCTGCGTTGTAGGCAGGGCTGGGAAAGACGTACAGCTCCAATGGAATGTCCATAGACAACTTCTCCTGACAGGCGGCTGCGGTCAGGTGCAGTTGTGGTGCCATGGTCTGGCTCAAACGTACTGATGTGGAAAGCAGTTTGCGACGAACCCCCATGTGGCCTTTGTCCACCTGACGCTGCAGTTGTTCGTTCACATTCTGCACGTCGCGGTCGGTGAGCAGTTGTTTGAATAGTTCCAGATCGTGCTGACTGCGGAATGTGTGTGGGTCCATAAATTTGCCTCTTATTCAGGATGGGCTTAATTGATTGTCATGTTCGCTCAGGCGGCCAGCAGATTAAACAGTGCGCGCAGCATCATCCCCCACAGGGCAAGACTGGCGATGGCGTATAACACGAATCGGATAATGACCACATTACGCGTGCAGTGCATCAAACTGTGCAGATAGCGGAAAACCACGAATCCCCAGGCCAGGATGACATCCACATTATCCACCGTTGCCGTGCCGTGTAGATATAAGCACAAAGCGTAAAACAGCACCGGCATCTCAAACAGGTTTTTCAGGTTGTCTGATGGGTTGGTCACAGCGGGTGGTGACAGCCGCGCCAGGGTTTCGCCGGTGAGCTC
>JBCCUW010000286.1:0-5965 GCA_039196385.1 Pseudomonadota bacterium | reverse complement strand
GCAACATCTCGATCAATACACAGTCAAGGTAACGTTGCCACGCTGAACCCAACATGAATGGTGATCGCCCGTAAGTCAGGATTGCATGCAGGGCTTGCTTCAAACTGTAGTTTTTTGCGCATGGCCGGTCGGGGCTAAGACTGCCCTCTGCCAAACCGCTGTGAATACTTCCCGCCGCGTGCAGACTTACCCCGGGCCGGTATTTTGCAACCCCGTTGGGGAGTTCTGCGCGCTAGCCCAGCAGCGTACAGGGAGGTATCCACAGCGGTTTGGCCGCGTGCAGATTTACCCCGGGCCGGTATTGTGCAACCCCATTGGGGAGTTCTGCGCGCTAGCGTCTTTGTGCGCTAGCTTAACAGCGTCCGCAATTCAGCCTCGCTCCGCGCAATCCCATGCTCCGTGATGATGCCGGTAACCAACTGATTGGGGGTCACATCAAAGGCCGGGTTATACGTGGCGACCGCCGCCGCGTGCTGCATACGCACTTCGTTGCTGTCGCGCTGCTCAATCGCCACTGCATCGCCGCTGGGGGTGGCTGGATCAAACGTAGAAGATGGACAGGCGACATAGAAGGGTACGCCAAAATGGGCGCATAACACGGCCAGATTCAGCGTGCCGATCTTGTTCACGACATCACCGTTGGCCGTCACCCGGTCTGTACCAACAATCACCAGGTCCACTCGACTCTGCGCCATGAGGGTGGCGGCCATATTGTCGCAGATCAGCGTGACATCAATGCCGGCCTGGTCAAGTTCCCAGGCGGTCAGGCGGGCGCCCTGAAACAGAGGTCGGGTTTCGTCCACGTAAACATGGAAAGGTACGCCCTTGTCATGTTGGTGGTACATGGGCGCGGTGGCGGTGCCGTATCTCGATACGGCCAGGGAACCTGCATTGCAATGGGTCAGGAGGTTTGCGCCAGGCTTAATCAGGGCCGCGCCGTGTTCTCCCAACTGTTGGCAGATCTGTAAATCTTCGGCGTGGATTCTTTGTGCTTCCGCGACCAATGCCGCGTAGCCGCCGCCTTGCTCCATATGGGCGTTGACCAGGCGATCGACTGCCCAGGCCAGGTTCACCGCGGTGGGCCTGGCCGATTTCAGATAGTCTGCGTGACGCTGCAGCGCGGCGGAAAAGTCATCATCCGACCCGTTCTGCAGGGACTGCATGGATTGCGCCAACGCATAAGCCGCAGCGATGCCGATAGCAGGTGCACCCCGAACGGCGAGGGTCTGGATGGCATGCCAGGCTTCTTCCAGTGTGTTGATCTGCAGGTATTCCACCTGACCCGGCAGCACCCGCTGATCCAACAGCCATAGCTGGTCGTTTTCCCAGCGCAGCGTTTGCGGCAGTTGGGCGTTCATTGGGCAGCCAGCAGGGTGCGCGCCTTGGCCAGGTAACTGACCAGCAGACCGCCGCAATCGCGACTGTTGTGGGCCAGGGCAAAAATTCCGTCTTCATGACCGGCGGTGGCACATACCAGCGGCCGGCTCTGGTGCGTCTGCAGCAGCTCGCTGACAGCTGTGGCCATAGCGGCAGAGCCGTACGCGACATCGGCCGGTGTGGCCGGCAGAACCAGAGCGTCGCGTTGTTGCCATATTTCGCTGCTGTGCACATGAAACACCCAGCTGATGCGTGGGTCAGCAGCATAGATCATGGCGTGAGTGATGGACTCTGACGAAGGCGGTTCGTGGCCCTGAGCCTCAATCCAAAAACGACTCAGATTGTAGTGGGTGATACGCACCAGATGCTCGTCGAGCAGGTTGGGATGACCGCTGGTCTGGCTGGCAGTGATCACAAACTGTTCAGGATTTTCTTCAACGCTACGGCAGCTCAGATTGCCGTAGGCATAACCCTGGTAGCGATCCGGCTGTTGTCCGAGCAGTTGCAGCGCGTGCAGCACCGAACGCCAGGCAGACAGCTGGGCAAACGTTTGCGGCGACGCCGCCGCATTCTCCGGAGGCGAGAGCTCATAAGCAAAATGGATAGTGCCTTCAATCTCCGGATCCGCGTTGTTGTCCTGATCGTTTGCGCTGCTGGCATCTGTCATATTGGCTCTTACTGTTACGGTGCCTGGTGGGTAGATTATGGCCGAGCAACATCCTAGCATGTCGCGGCCTCTTTCGTTGGTTGAGAGGGTTGGTTGAGAGGGTTGGTTGACGCGCCGGTCGGTCGGGTTGGAAGTGATGAGTGAGTTGAGGTAGTTATGGCGACACAACTGAAGATCAGGAAAGCGGCTGGCGCCCTGGGTGCTTTTGTTGAAGGTGCTGATCTGGGGGATATTGCAGGGTCTGACGATCTGTTCAGTCAGGTGCAGCAGGCGGTGTTGGAACACGAAGTTGTGTTTATGCGCGACCAACAGGTGCCAGCTCCGGTTTTTCAGGACTTCGCCCGCCGCTTTGGGCCGGTGCTTGGCCACCCGGCCTACACCACGGTGCCGGAAGCTGATGATGTGCAGGTGCTGGCCAGCACGCCGGATATGCCGTCTAAAATAGAGCTGTGGCATTCCGATATGACGTTCAGTGCCACTCCACCAACTTTTACGATTCTGCATGGCCAGATCATTCCTGAGTTTGGTGGCGATACCTTGTGGTCCAGTGCAACGGCTGCGTATGACCACCTGTCCGAACCAATGCAGCAGTTTCTTGGGCAGTGCCGTGCAGAGCATGATTTTCGCCATGGTTTTCGCGAGAGCCTTGCGGAAGCGGGTGGCGAAGAGCGACTGGCTGAAGCCCTGAAGAAAAATCCGCCGGTGTGGCATCCGCTGATTCGCACCCATCCACAAACCGGTCGCAAGGCGATTTATGTGAACCCGCTGTTTACTACGCGTATCGAGGGCTTGCAGCCTATCGAAAGTGAACATCTGCTGTCCTTCCTGTACCGGCATATGGTGACCGAAGAGTTCACAGTGAGATTGAATTGGCAGCCGGGAACGGTAGTCATCTGGGATAATCGCTCCACTCAGCACAAACCGGTGAATGACTTTCTACCCCAGTCACGCAAGCTGCATCGGGTAACGATCAAAGGCGGTCGGCCCGTATAACAGGGCGATGAGTATCGTATTAGGATACTTAATAGGAAAATATCGCCTCTGAAGTGGTCTTATAGGATGCTTTGGTTGTTGAATCAGCCAGGAGAAGATGCCCGATGAGCGAACTCAAACCGACCCATTCGCAATTTGCCCTGATGCGACAGCGCCGCTTCGCTGCGTTGTTTCACACGCAGTTTCTCGGTGCCTTTAACGACAACGTGTTCAAAGCGGCCTTGTCCCTGATTTTTGTGTACAGCGGCATGATTGCCGCTGATGCCACCGACACCTTTGTGAATGCGGCGGCGGGACTCTTTATTCTGCCGTTCTTTTTGTTCTCCGCCACAGCCGGGCAGCTGGCTGACAAGTTGGAGAAGTCGCAGCTGGTGCGCAGCATCAAACTCATGGAGATTGTGATTGCCCTGTTCGGCGCAGTGGCAGTTTACCTGCAGAATGTTTATGCCATGTTGTTTGTCTTGTTTCTGTTGGGCGTGCAATCCACGTTTTTTGGACCGCTCAAGTTCTCTATCCTGCCCCAGCAGCTCGACGAATCTGAGCTGATTGGCGGTAACGCACAAATCGAGATGGGCACCTTCGTCGCCATTTTGCTCGGGACGATCGTGGGCGGTATCGTGGCGGTGCAGGCGGATCTGGACCTCTGGCTGACCGCGCTGGTGGGTGGCATAGCCTTGCTGGGTTATATCGCCAGCCGCTTTATACCCGAATGCCCCGCCACCGAACCAGAATTGAAAGTGGACTGGAACCCGTTCCGCGCCACCTGGCGTATGGTGCAGGATGCCCGTGGCAACCACTCGGTGTTCCTTGCCATCCTGGGCATCTCCTGGTTCTGGTTGCTGGGCTCAGTTTTGCTGGCGCAGATTCCCAACCTCACCAAGGTGTATCTGCAGGGTGGAGCCACAGTCGTCACGCTGATTCTCGCCACCTTTACGATTGCCGTGGCAGTGGGTTCATTGATGTGCGAACGGTTATCCGGTCACAAAATTGAGCTGGGTATTGTCCCGTTGGGGGCCATTGGCCTCAGCCTTGCCGGGCTGGACCTATACTTTGCCATCAGCGCGCTCGATGTCAGCACCCAGCGGGAATGGCTGGCCTTTGCTCAGGCGCCGGGTGCCTGGCGCCTGCTGTTGGATACCGCATTAATCGGTTTTTTTGGCGGCCTGTTTATTGTGCCGCTGTATGCGCTGATTCAGACCCGCACTGCAGCCGGTCAGCGCGCCCGCATCATTGCGGTGAACAATGTATTCAACGCGATCTTCATGGTTGCAGGTGCAGCGCTTGCCATTGTCTGTCTGGGTATTGCCGGCATGTCTATCCCGGACTTTCTGCTGATGATTATCGTGATGAACGTGGCCGTCTCTGCTTTTGTATTCCAACAGGTCCCTGAATTTGCCATGCGTTTTTTGATCTGGATGCTCAGCCATACGATGTATCGCGTGCAGCATGATGGTCTGCAACAGATCCCGGAAGAAGGTCCTGCAGTTATCGTTTGTAATCACGTGACCTTTGTCGACGCGCTGCTGCTGGCTGGCGCAGTGCGACGGCCCATCCGCTTTATCATGTTCAAACCGATTTATGATATCCCGGTTTTGAATTTTGTATTCCGCGTGGGCGGCGCTATTCCAATTCAGGCGGAAAAGGAAAACAAAGCCGCGTTTGATGAGGCGTTTGTGCGCATCCGTGAAACCCTGGCGGCAGGTGAGCTGGTGTGTATTTTTCCGGAGGGCGCGCTGACCCGGGATGGCGAAATTGCTGAGTTTCGCCGTGGTGTGGAGAGGATTGTCAGAGAAAGTCAGGTGCCCGTGGTGCCGATGGCACTGCAAGGGCTGTGGGGCAGTTTCTTCAGTCACTCCGGGGGTGTATTCAAAAATCCCAGCCGCTTCTGGAGTCGGGTACGGGTTCGTGCTGGTGGTCTGATTGCACCGGCGGAGGTCAGTGCGGAACGCCTGCAGGCGGAAGTGCAGGCTTTGCGTGGGGATGCAGCCTGACCCTGATCAGAGGGCTTCAAGGAATGCGATCAATGCGTCCCGTTCCTTCTCGGTCAGCATGAAATCAGGGATATCAGGCAGCGAGACTTGTTCATAGTGGGTGAGTACTTCAGCCAGCGTTGCCAAACTGCCATCGTGCATGTAGGGCGCCGTGCGCGCGACCTGACGCAGGCTCGGTGCTCTGAATGCCTCACCGCCGCCGCCAACACCGGTGACATGCAAAACCGGCGCCGCCTGGGCTTGCTCGTGTTTCACCGGACCGGAAAAGTTAATACTCGCATGGCAGGTGGCACAGCCCAGCCGAGGTGAAAAAAACAGCCCCATACCGGTTTGCTCACGCGCACCGAAGTTGCTGGCGTCGTCGTAGAATAACAATTTGTCGAACGCACTGACCGGGGCTCGAAGTGTGCGCACGTAGGCTGCGATGGCTTTAACCAGGTGACTCGTGTCAGGTTTATCGGTGTACGCTTCAGCAAAAGCGGCGGCGTAGTCGGGTTGGACAAGGAGTGCCTGTAACAATTCGGGTCGATAACCCATTTCGACGGGTTGACGATTCTGCAGCGGGATAAGGTGCTGGTCCTCCAGCGTAGTTGTCCCGGTGTCGGTCCAGCCGTAAGAGGCGTTAAATGCAACGTTATACAGCGTCGGGGTATTAAATCTATGTGCGGCGCCGGTGGCGCCGATGGCGGTGGTCCGACCGTCGGTGAAGTGACGGTCCGGCTGATGGCACGTCGCGCAGCTGAAGTCTCCGGTATCTGACAACAATGGTTCGCCGAACAGCCGCTTGCCCAGCTGAATTCTGGCAGGCGTGGGTTGATTGTCTGCGGGGATCAGTGGAGCTGGGTAAAAGTCCGGGACCAGCACACGGGTTGTATCCGTCGTGTCAGGTAATGGCACCTGTGCAAGGCTACCGCTGCTGATCATCAGCAGCAGGCAG
>JBCCUW010000285.1:0-5967 GCA_039196385.1 Pseudomonadota bacterium | reverse complement strand
GTCGCGACACCCCCCAACGTCATTACCTTTTCGACCGGGCGTTTCTCGGTACAGCGCATGGCCTCAGAAGGACTGGCAGTTAACCTGGCTGGTGTGCTGGTGATCTCGCTGATGAGTTTCCTCTTGCTGAGCTGAGGCGGTATCCAGCAATTGCTGCAGAACTTGCTGCCGCTGGTCTGCAGGCATGCCACCCAGGTCCTCCATGGCCTGATAAAACGCCGGCCATTGGCTGTTGTGCTGGCGGAACAACTGTTCCAGCGCCGGTTGCCAATCCGCATACGTACTGAGGGAGACCAATAACGCGTTGTTCAATTGTTGCATCAGCGGGTCATAACGGCCACCACCCAGAAGCGCCTTGTGTTGCGCATAACACGTCTGCGCAGCCTGCATGATGGTGCGTTTGGCCGCGCTGACGGACGCATCTTTTTCAGCGTAACCTTTGTCCGCGTAATTTGTGTCCGCATAAACGGCGGCAAGCTGCTGCCGTGTGTCCAACAAAAGGTCGCGCAGCTGATACCAGATCTGCTGACGTTGTTCATACTCCAACCACACTTGGGACTGGCCGCGACTCGTAAACCATTGGGCCGTGCCCTGCCGCCCCACAAACGAGGCAAAACTCTCGTTCAGGGCCACATCATTTTTGATCCACAGCCGACTATGAGCCAGCTCATGTATCAACAGTTGCGCCAGATCGGGTTCCGGCCAATGCACAAACGTGCTGAGCAGTGGGTCCTTAAACCAGCCCAGCGTGGAATAAGCAGGGACCGGCCCCACATAGGTTTCCAACCCTTCAGCTCGATAGTCCAAGGCGGCCGCCTCAGCACGGGCCTCTTTAAAGTAACCACGATAAGGCGCGCAGCCGACGATGGGGTAGCACCACTGCTTTCCCGTCAGGTCGTAGGGCTCAGCTGCAAACACATTCCAGACCACATAATCTCTGGATAACGCGGCGTATTTGCGATAACGGCCTTCACTGGGCAGCAGCAATTCCGCCTCCGCAAAAGCCAGTACGTCTTGCGTCAACTGCAACTGCTGGCGAGTCGTTTCAGCCAGGTCTGTTTGCTGCAGCGCCTGCTCCACCGGCCGGGCCGCGCGCATGATCTGCCACTGACCCTGAATCGCCTGACCGTAGTAGGTCAAGGTCTCACACCCCGCCTGGGCCAGCATGAGTATTGCCAGACCAAGAAACCTCAGCGTTTTCAACATGTGCAGCCGACCGCCGCGAGATCTCTGCGCAGGGTCGCCTCGAACGCGTGGTCAGACACTTTCTGGACGTTAGCCATGGATGGAAAAACCCGAGTACAATACGCCCCACAATATAAACGACTGCAGCGATAAACCCAGGATAAATGCGCTTACCTCCTCTCCTCACCGGCATGCTTGCCATGCTGATGATCGCCGTCACCACAATCGTGGTCTGGATTCCTCTGGCGTGGTGGATTATCTGCCGTTTGTTCGTGCGGGGCGCTGCGCGTTCCCGGCTGCAACGGAAAATGGACAAAATCATCTGGTGGTGGACCGGCCATAACCGCTGGATGCTCCGTAAGCTGAACATTACAGAACCAGAGATCAACTGGCAGCAACAGGACGAAGTGTCCCCCGACAACTGGTACTTGGTGATCTGCAACCATCAAAGCTGGACCGACATCATGCTGTTGCAATCTTACCTGTACGGGGTTATTCCACCCCTGAAGTTTTTTACCAAAGAGCAGCTGATCTGGGTGCCCGGCATCGGCGTGGCGATGTATGTGCTAGGTTTTCCGTACGTCAAACGCGCTACCAAGGCACAGATTAAGGCCAATCCGAAACTGCGCAACGCCGACCGGGAGAATACCGCCGCCGCCTGTGAGGGTTTCAAAAACCACCCCACAACCGTGCTGAATTTCATTGAAGGCACCCGCCGCACAGAAGAAAAAGCCAACCGTCAGGGCAGTGAATATCAACATCTTTTGCGCCCCAAAATTGGTGGACTGGACTATGTGCTGGAAGGTATGGAAGGCCACCTGCATAAATTACTGGACGTCACGATTGTCTATCCCGACGGGGTGCCGCAGTTCTGGGACTTTCTTCAGGGTAAGTGCCGGCGGGTGATCTTCGAGGTCACGCCGCATGACATCCCTTATGCAGAACTGGCCGACGCAGACGGCAATCGCCGCGCCCACGTTGCGCAGTGGATTAAATCCATCTGGACCGCCAAAGATGCCCGTATCAGCGAGCTCCTGGGGGTTCCACACACGGCAGCCACCGCATCAAACGGACAATCTGACCCGGCGGCTTAGCGCATGTACCAGGAACATTTCGGCCTGCAGCAGGAACCTTTCTCCATCGCGCCGGACCCACGCTTTTTGTTCTTAAGCGATGCCCACAACGAAGCGCTGGCACACCTCATGTATGGTTTCTCGCACGGCGGTTTTGTGCTGATTACGGGCGAAGTGGGTACCGGCAAAACCACATTGCTGCGCAATCTGCTTGACCGTACCCCACCGGACCTGGACGTCGCCTTTATTCTGAACCCTCGTCTGACGGTGCGGGAGCTGCTCGAGACATTATGTGACGAGCTGGGTGTCGGCTACCGCGGCGGTGAACTACAGAGTGTTAAACAGTACATCGACGTATTGAACAAACACCTGCTCAAAACACACCAGGCTGGACGCAGTACCGTCGTGATCATCGACGAGGCCCAGAACCTGTCTCCGGCTGTGCTGGAGCAGGTGCGACTGCTGACCAACCTCGAGACGAACGAAAAGAAGCTGCTGCGCATCATTCTACTGGGCCAACCGGAACTGGCGGAAATGCTTGATCGTACGGAGCTGCGCCAGCTGGCACAACGCATCACCGCGCGTTACCACCTCAACCCGTTATCGCGCGAGGATGTGCGGCAGTATGTCAATCATCGTCTGGCACGCGCGGGCGGGCACCCCGGGATATTCTCAGACGGCGCCGTCCACACTTTGTACCGTGTTTCCAAGGGAACGCCGCGGCTGATCAATGTAATTGCTGATCGGGCCATGCTTGGCGCCTATGTTGAGGGCCGGGTGCAGGTGGACCGCCGACTGATTCGTTACGCTGCCAAAGAAGTCCTGGGTAAGGGCAAGAGCCAGCGCAACGAGCTGCGCAACTACCTGGTGGGCGCCAGCCTTGTGGTGGTGGCTGTAATCGCTCTGATGGCATGGGCATATCTGTCACCACGACCGGACACGCTGGTCAGCAGCACAGCCGGGGCAGCATCCTCGTCAAGCAATACACGCCCGGCCTCCGCCAGTATCCCCAATACACCTGCAGGAACAACCCACAACACAGGTGACGCCACAACGGCGGCGCAACCCGCCGATACGGGCACGCAGAACAACCTCAGCGCTACCAGCAGTCCAGCGCTGACCACCGCGCCCCAGCCCCAGCCGCCTGCCGTACAGATGTTGTCCAGCGATGTGTCGCGCCCCCCGGGATCATCGACCACAGTGCAACGCCAAGCGTACCGGGCCGTGTTTGCTGCCTGGGGTGCTGAATACAATATCGACGCTAAAGAAATTCCCTGCGACTTTGCCCCACTTGCGGGTTTGCAATGCCTGGGCAGGCGCGGCGGCTGGAGCGAAATTAAGCAGCTGGACACCCCGGTGGTGCTGGAACTGTGGGACGAACGGAGCGTGCCGTATTACGCCGCTGTCCTGGCTTATCGCGACGACAACTACATTCTCAGCATCGGCGAGCGGCAAGTGGCCGTGCAACCCCGCCAGCTGCGCGACCATTGGTACGGCAACTATGTGCTGCTGTGGCAAACGCCACCAAACTACCTGGGCAGTTTACGCGAGGGCGACAACCACCCTACCGTCGCCTGGCTGCATCGTCATCTGGGCCAGCTCATGGAAAACTCGGACAACACTGCGGATACGACCCCAGACAACGTTTTTGACGCGGAACTGACTCAGATGGTACTGCAGTTTCAGACCCGCGAAGGTTTGCTGGCCGACGGCATTGTTGGCCCGCTGACCTGGATACGCCTGAGCGACCGTCTCAATTTGCCTGCACCTAAACTGACCCAATCCACGGCGGCGAGTTGATGTCCTATATTCTTGACGCACTGAAGAAAAATCAGCTGGAACAGGACGGGGAAATGGCGGGCATCAATACCTTCAGGCCCGCACCACGACGAATCCCGGTATGGCTGGCGGTTGTCCTGGCCACGGCATTGGTACTCAATATTCTGTTGATGGTCTGGTTTTTCGTGCTGCGTCCAACGCCGCCAGCGACCGCCACGTCGACGGAGTCAGCACCGGCACCCGCACCGACACAACAAACGCTATCCAGCGCACCCACGCAGCCGGTGGCGAGAGCTTCCGTGGCAAAAGATTCGGTAGCGAAAAATCCGGTGGCGAAAGATCCGGTAGCGAAAGATCCGGTAGCGAAAGATCCGGCGGTAACGCCGCCTGCTGCAAGCAGTCGTCCGACCGCGCCGCCACGCCCGGCCGACTCACCCCCTCTAAACCAAGAGACAAACCCGCAGACAAAACCCGCGACAAAACCGGCGCCGAAACCGCAGCTGACCCAGCTGGACGAACTGACCACAACAGAGCAAACCCTGTACAACGGTTTCAATTATACGAGCCACATCTACACGGATGAGCCCAGTGAATGTGCCATCGTTATCGATGGCCAGCGGCTGCAGGCGGGTGATGGTTTCAAGGGCTTGAAAGTTGTACGCATTACTGAGGCCGGCGTTATCTTTGAGGAGAACCGGCGCGGTCAGTTGCGTCACGTTGAAGTTTCCGTTATCGAACAGTGGGACAGACAGTAGTCCGCTATCGGCAAACAGTCATCAGCCGACCTTGGCCAGCTCATAAGATCCGCTGGCAATGAAGATATTGACCATTTCTTCATCCAGCAATCCACGGCGCGCTTCATCGTGGAGAATGTCAAACGCGGTGTCTTTACCCATGGCAGGTTTGTAGGGACGATCCATGGCGGTGAGCGCATCGTAGACGTCACAAACAGCCATGACCCGGCTCGCCAGAGGAATCTGCTCACCCACCAGTCCCGCGGGATACCCGCTGCCATCCAGCCGTTCATGATGACCACCAGCAATCTCAGGCACCTGGGCCAACTCAGGGGGCCACGGCAGGACCGACAAAAACTCTTTGGTGTAGACCACGTGGGACTGAATCGCTCTTCGCTCCGCAGGTGTCAAACTGCCGCGGCGCACAGAAAGGGCAAGGAGATCTTCATCGGTAATCACCCCGCCAACGGTGCCATCCAGTTCGCGAAAAGCGTAATCTCGTATCTCGTTCAAGTGATCATATTCACCCGCATCCAGAATGTTGGGGTTACTGGCCCGTTCAATCCACTCAAAATACTGATCAAGCACGCCAAGCTGTTTTTCCAGCTGTCGGTGCACCCGCCGCCGGGCCACCTCCTGATCCACCGGCATGTGATGAAGCAGATCCAGCTCCTGTTCAACGGCACGCCGCCGCAATCGTTCTTTCTGCAGTTCGATCCGGTATTGAATCACCTCAAGCCGTTCGTCGGTCAGTTTATTGGCTTTAATCAGAATGGCTTCAGGCACACCAATTTTGCCAAAATCATGCAGCAGCGCCGCATAGCGGACTTCGCGAATATGCTCATTGGAAAACTGTAGATTCTTGAAACGGCTGTCAGAAGACTGGGGCAACGCCTGTAACAAGGCCACCGTGGTTTCTGCAACACGGAACGAATGTCCGCTGGTCGCGGGATCACGTTGTTCAATTGTTTTGACACTGGCCTGCACAAAACTCTCGAACAGCTGGTTGATATCCCGCAATAGCACATTCTTCTGTAACGACACAGCCGCCTGGCTGGCCACGGCGCGCAGGATTTCCACCAAAAATTTCATCGCCCAATCTTCAATTATTAGTACCGATGTCTCATCAAGCTGACTTAAACAGAATGTTCTTGCTCGATCTTGCCTGACGCTTCTAAGTTGGTGTGCTTTCCAAG
>JBCCUW010000284.1:0-5983 GCA_039196385.1 Pseudomonadota bacterium | reverse complement strand
TCACGGGGCCTGTTAAGAAACAGAGTCTGATGCAGCGCTGCGGCAGAAAAGCAGCGTCTGCGTGGCTCACTATTCGAAAATCAGGAGCCTATTCATGTCGTTTTACCTGCCAGGGGTGACTACATTGTTACGCAGCGGTCTTATTGCAGTAGTCGCTTTTCTCTGCATCAGCACCGCGCAAGAGACTCTAGCGCAGACTGCAAATCCAGAAACTTACAGTTTTGCAGTCGAAGCCGGCAGCGTTGATCAGGCGTTGGCGAGCTTCGGTCGGCAGGTTGGTGTATTGGTCGCGGTCAGCGGGAATGTAAGCCGCGACAAACAGAGCCAAGGACTCAGCGGAGCCTATTCAATCGCACAGGGGCTCGAAATTCTTCTGCGAGGCACAGGGCTGGAGGCGGTGAGGCAAAGCAATGGCAGTTATGTCGTGCGAGCGGCGAGCAACCAGCGCACAGGGCCACTTGTTCTCGCTCCCATCCAGGTTAAGGGCGAATTGTTAGAGAGAACTTTACAGGACTCGCAAACCAGTGTTGCGGTGGTGCTGGGCGACAGCCTGGAAAGACGTGCAGACCCGGATCTTTTCTCCGTATTTGAGCGAACCGCAGGCGTAGCACTAGGCAGCGGCGGTGAGCGGATCATTATTCGCGGCGTACAGGAGGGCGGCTTTGGCGGTGGCGCACCGGTGATTACCAAACGCATCGATGGCTCAATCGTGAGTTTCGGTCGGTTCAGTTTCAACGCACTTGAGTCGACCTGGGACCTTGAGCAGGTGGAAGTGTTGCGCGGACCACAATCCACACAGAGCGGTCGAAACACGCTGGCGGGTGCCGTTGAGATCCGCTCAAAAGATCCCGAATACGACCCAGCATTCAAAGTCAGAGCCGAAGTAGGCAACGGTGACAGCACGGCCGGTGCCTTTGCCGCCAATCTGCCGCTGGTCGAAGATACACTGGCCTTGAGAGTCTCCCTGGATCGCGAGCGCACTGACGGCTTTGTCGATAACACGACTTTGGGTGTGGACGACTTTGACCGTGGGGATCAAACCACTTTCCGCACCAGTTTACGCTGGGATCCGGACGACAATTTTTCGGCGATTCTAAAGTACACGCACATGAACAGCGATAGCAGCGGCAACGGTCCCGAAATCCAAGGTGCGGAATTTCCCCGCCGCCGCATTTCACTGGCCAATGTCCGGGATACCGAAGATGTAAAACGGTTTAATGCCGGTAACCTGCGTTTGACCTATCGCATCAACGAGTCTTTTAGCCTGCAAAGTGAAACTACCTATTCGGAATCCCGCACGCTGACTACGCTGGACTTCGATAAGTCGCCAGCTGACGCTGGAGTTTTCGTGAACGACCAGTCCATCAAGTCAATCGAACAAGAGCTCCGGCTTAATTATAACGGACGTCGCACCAAGGCGGTCGTCGGGGCCTTTTTTGCGAATGACGACTCGAGTTCGCCCCAAGGCAGCACCCTCCCGGCAAACGTTGTTAATCCGCTGTTACCACCAGGTTTGACGATCACGGCAGTGCTCGAGCCCAGCTCAGACAGCACTAACTATGCGGTGTTTGGCGAGGCAGAGGTTGCGCTGCAAGAACAACTGACCCTGATTATTGGGGGTCGCTATGATGATCAGGAAGTCAAAACCGCTAACGTCACCGATATCGAAGTCAGCGACCCCGCATTTGCACCGTTTTTACCGGGCTCATCAACCAGTTCGGGTGAAACAGACTTCGGCGTTTTTTTACCAAAACTTGGTTTGGTCTATGAGTTCACGCCGGATACCAGCTTGGGTTTTACTGTTCAGCGCGGCTACCGCGCAGGTGGGATTGAGATTGACCGAATCACGGGCGCTGAAACTGAATTCGATCCGGAGTTCACATGGAACTATGAGTTGGCGCTGCGCATGCAAAGTCATGACGGAAGATGGCTCTTTAATGCCAATGCGTTTTATACGGACTGGGAAGACCAACAGATTGCGGTACCAGGCCCAACAGGCAACCCGCTGGATTTTCGCACGGCAAACGCCGGGTCATCGCGATTGTTCGGCGGCGAACTAGACTTTCAATTCCGCGTCACAGAGGACTTTGACCTGTTTGCATCGTTCGGTTACGCAGATACCAAGTTTCAAGACTTTGGCGCGGATACGGGCAACGAATTTCCATTTGCTGCGGAATATACCGCTGCCCTAGGCGGCACGTATTACTTTCTTGAGCAGGCTTACATCAGCCTTGACGGCAGCTACCAGAGCGAAGCCTTCAGTGACACCGGGAATACCGCATCGAGGAAGACAGATAGCCGTTTTCTGGTGAACGTGCAGGTCGGATACGACGCTGAGCATTGGAGCGTTATTTTGTTTGCAAACAACTTGTTTGATAAAGACTACATCACAAACGTGCAAAACGCGGCCTTGGGCAGGCAGGGAATTGTCAATGCGGGCCCACCAAGAGTTTTTGGTGTGATCGGTCAATGGAACTTCTGAATGGCGGGCCGGACGACAGCCAGCTGCACCGCGTGCCTTGGTCTATCGATCCGGAATCCGCAGACCAGCGCCTATACGTCGCAGAATATTCCGCCGCATACCAAGCGCCAAGGCAACCAGAACCACGCCCAAAGCCAGTGACAGCGGCCACATGGCAACCGCAAAGCCAAATCCACCCCGAAAGAAACTGATCAACAACGCCGCGAACACACAACAGCAGCCGACAATTCGCGCGCGCTTGGAAATGTTCGCGGTTATTTGCTGACCCATCACAGACCGCCAATGATGTTGTTGACTGAGCGCAAGGCAGGCGCACCCCAATACGGAAAGCACTAATGTGGATAAGAGCAATAAGCCAGGCAGCATAATGTTTAACTCGAACCTGCAGAATGCATCACAGTCGACGCCGAGTGTCGTCCGCCGAGTATGATGGCGGCCGTTGCTGCAAGACCGGAGCACGCCAGCAAGAGCAGATCTATCGCTGCGATGGACCACAGCCCACCCGCCACGGTGGCAACTAGATGATGCCCCGTGGTAATCCAATTCAGGAAAACGGCCGCCGAAGCCAACACCGCAATCACCCAGGACAAATCGCGCCACGCGACCGCACCTCGGAAGGTGGCGTAGAAAATACAAATCCATAGTACGGGAAAGAAGCCCATGATCTCCCAATCGGCACGGCGTTGCTCCATCGCCGTAAATTCATCCGGGAGAACTCGATTAAGCACAAGATAAGCACAAGTAGCGACCAGCATACCTGCCAACATGCCATTGGTGAGCGCTCGCATAAAACGCACGCCTCGCCGCGGTTTGTTACCGTTAACCATGTGAGTTAAGCGTTTCTCGATCCAAAACAACAAGCCACACGCGATCATCACCGTGCCAATAAGCCCAACAAAAAAGTAGAGCCAGCGCAAACCCCAGTTGTCAAACTGTATCCAGTGTAAACCCTCGAGAAAATTCCACGCCTGCCGGATGGTACTGGGTTCAAAATGCCCGAGCATTTCACCGGAAGCAGAGTCGAAAGCAACTATGTAGGGGCCCTTTGTTACTCGTTGAGCAGGAAAGTACTGCGCAACAACAACACGCGCGTTAACATCGTTAAAATTGAGAATGCCTATGCGGCCCGCGTTAACCGGGGCCCGGGCATTTTGTGCTCTCCACAGCCCTTCCGCCCGAGCGACAAACTCGTCGAGGCTCTCAATGGAATGTCCCACCGTGCCAGACGCTTCTACCCGAAAGTTGTCGGTCCCTCTAAATTGGCGATCCAATGACGCCGAATCACCACCGGCCGCTAAGTTCATCGACCAGGAAAAATACGTCGACACCACAATCATGATGCCCGTTAAGCCGATAAACAAATAGAACGGCAGCGCTGCTACAGCAGTTACGGTGTGCAGATCGCGGAACGATCGATGCGGGCTCGGGCTTAACCGAAAAGTAAAAAAATCACGCAGGAAATGCCGATGCACAAAAATGCCAGATAGCGTCAGCGTCAGCATGGAAAGCGCAAGAAAAGCTACTAACCAGCGACCCACACCACCCGGCATATGCAACATGTGGTGAAACGGAAAGAAAAATCCGGTCCCTGCCCAGCTATCGGTGATTGTAAACTCACCACCCGTACGCGGATCGATCAGGTAGTCATGCCAGTGATTGGGTTCTTCTTCATAGCTGAGTCTGATGACCGGATAACGCGCGGACGGCAGTTCCACCCAGACATCGCCACCCGGCATGACATCCAAATCATTGAGTTTCGGCAATGCCCGCTCGTCGAGGGAAACACCCGCAGGCAGATGATAGCGCAGCTCAGGCTTCATCCACTTATCAATCTCCTTATCGAAGACCGAAAGACTGCCCATAAGGAAGATGGTAAAAAGAAGCAACGATGCTGTCACACCCAACCACGTGTGCAACCACGTCATGGCACTTCTGAACTCAGGTGACACACGCACGCCCAGCCTCACACGGTCACTAAGACAGGCGCACCGAAGAGCATGACCATCGATCCCAGCGTGACGATGCCGAACGTACGGAGCAAGTGTGTTGTTGCAGCACACCAAATCAGTAGCGCCACAAATAGCAACAACCCTGTAAATACCGCGAGGGTAACCGCGTCTCCAGCAGACAATCCTGCAGCGTTGAACAACACTCCGCCGGTAGCAATATATCCAGCCGTGAATGCGAATCCCCCAACCAGCCCCAATACCAGCCTGAAGAGTTTATGACCTGTTGTCGGGTCTGACATTCCGCTCATCTGTGATCCCTTTTACTCATAAGACTATATATAAGACGTCTGGCAGTTGTTAACACCTCACGGGCTGAGAAGCCAAAAAAATACAAGACTCCAATTTTGCTTATCCAACCCATACAGTCTGCCGTTCGATACGCAGGAGCGGACAAGATGACAGAACTATGGCAACTGGGCGCCGGGCAAATTATTTATGCGATCCAAAACAGGAAAGCTTCCAGTCGAGAGGTTGTGGAATCGCATTTGGAGCGGATCGGTGAGATCAATCCGGCATTGAATGCGATCACCGTTGTACTGGAAGAAACTGCCCTGGATGCCGCGGACTTGGCAGACAAAAACACGGCAAAAGGAGCACCAAGCCCTTTATGTGGCATTCCGATCACGATCAAAGAGAACCAGGATGTAGCCGGGTCCGCCACAACCCTGGGGCTCACGCCGCTCAAAAATGCCATCGCAACAAGCGATTCACCGCATATCGCGGCACTGAGACAAGCCGGCGCCATTCCCATTGCACGCACAAACATGCCGGAGTTTGGAATGCGCTGGCATACCACGAACGGCATCTACGGACCCACGCTGAATCCAAGAGATCAGAACCTCACACCCGGTGGATCGAGTGGCGGAGAAGCCGCGGCAATTGCGAGCGGCATGTCGCCACTGGGCATTGGCAACGACGGCGCAGGCTCGCTGCGCTGGCCGGCGCAATGTTGCGGGATCACCGCACTCAAACCATCACACGGGCGCATCCCTGTCGCTTCTTACGAACCAAACTCGCCTATTCCATTTGCGTTTCAACTGCTTGGTGTCCACGGCCCGATGGCAAGACACGTGGAAGATCTGGAACTCGCGCTGGCACACATGTGTTCTACCACCTCCAGTGATCCCTGGCACCTACCGGCGCCGGTGCATCAACAAGGCAGAAAGAGCGACAAAACCATCGGCATTGTCACAAACCTTGAGATGGATCAGGGTATTGAAGACGCCTTGGCCCGCGCGGCCGACATGCTGCGCGACGCGGGATACCAGGTTGATGAAGTTGAACTGCCCTCTTTGCAGAGAGCAAGTGAAATCTATACTCAGATCATGGATCGTTATGGGCGGCTGACACCGGAACCCCAAAGAGCGCCCGTTGGCGTTATTTCTGCCGAGTACGATCAATTCTGGGCTGCATTCAATGACCCTTGGAAAGCTGCTGCTGGTGAAGCAACCCACGACCCCATGATGGAAAGAGGCATGATTTAAGCGGAATG
>JBCCUW010000283.1:0-5996 GCA_039196385.1 Pseudomonadota bacterium | reverse complement strand
TGGTGTGTCGAATACCTCGTGCAGCAGGTACGCCGCGCGTTCTTTGGGGCTCAGGCGCTGCAAGACGAGTAAAAACGCGGTTTGCAGTGATGCCACCAGTTCCGATTCGCTGTCGTCCTCTGCTGTTGTGTCTTGTAGCTGCGGTTCGGGTAACCAAGTGCCTAGGTAGTCTACGCGCGCACGGTTGGCGGCCTTAACCACAATCTGTACCCGCAGATGTCTTGATCTGGTCAAGGCCGCCAACCGTGCGCGCGTCGTCTACGTAGGCACTTGGTTACCCGAACCGCTGCTACAAGACACAACAGCAGGGGACGACAGCGAATCGGAACTGGCGGCATCACTGCAAACCGCGTTTTTACTCGTCTTGCAGCGCCTGAGCCCCAAAGAACGCGCGGCGTACCTGCTGCACGAGGTATTCGACACACCATACGACGAGGTAGCGCGGATGCTGGAGCTGAAGCAGCCGGCTTGTCGGCAGTTAGTTGCCCGCGCCAAAAACAATCTGCAAAACGAGCGGGTGCGTTTTCATCCGACACAATCACAACAGAGTGCGTTACTGGACGCGTTTCAGTCTGCGGTGCAAAACGGGGATGCCGGCCCACTGGCCTCGATTCTTGCGGCCGAAGTGCGCTTGACCGCAGACGGCGGTGGCAAAGTACCCGCGGTGCTCAAAGATCTGTCCGGGGTGGATGCGGTTGCCACCTTTATCACCCGGCGACTAAACCGCTACTGGCGGGGTTTCAGCTGGGACAAGGTGCCCATCAACGGGACTTATGGCGCAATTATCCGGGACGGTGCGCAAGCGACTGCCTCACTGTCTTTCGCCTACGACAAGTCCGGCAAGGTGACAAATATTTACATCGTGCGCAATCCGGAAAAATTGGCCCAACTGAGGGCCTTCAACATTCACTGACTTAGCTGCAACACTGCCAATAAAGGAGACATCTGCATGACGCCAAACACAGGAAAAGCTGCGGCTTCACGTTCCGCGCAACTCCAAACGATCAATCCTCCAGCCCTCTACGATCCAACGCCAAACGGGTACAGCCACGTGGTTGTGTCACCGCGTAACGCAACAACCGTCTACGTCTCAGGGCAGGGCGGCGAAGATCAAGAGGGGCAGCTAAGTACCGAATTCGAACAGCAGGTCCAGCAAGCTTACAAAAACCTGCAAGCCGCTTTGCAGGCAGCCGGAGCAAGTTCTCACGATGTCGCCAAAATCACAACCTACGTCGTCGACTACGACCCCGCTCTGTTGCCGGTAATGACACGCGCGGTACAGGCAACCTTTGGCGACACTGTACCCGCACAAACACTGGTGCCGGTGCCGAGGTTGGCGTTGGATGGCATGTTGTTCGAAGTCGAGGCAATCGCAGCCCTGAGCTGAACTAAACAGCCCTGAGCTGAAATAAACAGCCCTGAGCTGAACTCAAAAGTCTGACGGCATCTCCTTCAGGAAGTTTGCTCGAACAGTTCCGAGATGGCCGCCAACATCCATCGTAAGCGCGGCTCTGCGGAAAAACGTTGGTGCCACAAGGCAAAATAAACCGTCTCAGGTAATGCTAACGGCACGCGCTTAGTGATATAGGGCGAGCCTCGGGTTAACTGTTGCGCAACCCGAGACGGTAGCGTGGCGATACGCGACGTACCCAACAACTGCTGATCGACCATGTGGAAGGCAGAAACTGAAACGCAGATTCGCCGTTGCAGCCCATGTTTTTCAAGTTCCAGATCAACCACCCCTTTGTCATTGCCTAAGGGCGCAACCAGTATGTGGGTTGCGTCCGCATAACGCCGCAGTGTGAGGTTGCCTCCCGCCAGGGGATGTTGTTCGTGCATGACACAGACAAAAGGGTCGCTGCCCAGGCGCCTTTGTTTAAGCAACTCCGGAGCATTCCAATTCACAGCAACCACCAGGTTAACCTGGCCAGATTCCAACTGGTCCAACAAATAATCTCGCGCCACGGGTAAGGTGGTGAGCCGCAGGTCTGGCGCTTCCCTGGCCAACCTGTCAACCAGCGGCGGCACCACGCGCGCGAGGATTTCATCCGTTGCACCCAGAACAAACTTGCCGACAAACTCTTGTGGCTTGGCAACATCTTCCGGGAAGAGCGCTCGGGCTTGTGTCAGCAAGTCCTGCACGGCCTGTCGCAATTCCAGCGCACGGGGTGTGGGCTGCATGCCTTTGCTGGTGCGCACAAACAATTCATCGCCAAACCACTCGCGTAGCTGATTCAACTGTTTGCTCACGGCAGATTGAGTGACGTACATCGACTCAGCAGCACCACTGATACTGCCCCGCATCATGATGGCTTCAAAAGCTTCAAGCAGTGGTAGATTCCTGATATTCCTTTCTTTCATAGTGAATATTTCTATCATTCCATATCGGAAATATCAAACAATGGCTATGGTTTCAGCTCCTGAACAAACTGACTCACAAGGAGCAAAAAAATGTATCGTCTTTATTCAATTCCGGGCAGTTGCTCAACTGGCATTCACGTGCTGCTGAACAGGCTGAACCAGGAGGTCGAGATTGTCCCCCGCGATGCGGTCGCAAATTACCAGGACATTGTGCCGACCAATCAGGTGCCCGCCTTGCAGGTGGGCGATGAGTTGTTAACCGAAGGCGCAGCCATTGTTATGCACCTGCTGGAGCAACACGATGCCCTGCCCCAGGCCGGCGCACCCCTGCGCGAGTTTCGCCAATGGCTCATGTTCAACTATGCCACCCTGCATCCGACCTATTCCCGGCTGTTCCTTGCCGGTGTGGCGAACGTGATCGAACATCCCGCCAGTCGGTCCACGCTGATTGAGCATACTGCGGCACGCCTGTCAGAGCTGTGGCAGATCGTTGAACAACGTCTGCAGAACCGCAAGTACATGACTGGAGATGACGCAACAGTCATTGATTACCTGCTGGCAGTGTATGCCAACTGGGGTAACGCAGTACCCGAAGCCAACATCTCCATTGGTCCCAGGACACGCCAGCTCATTACCAACGTGCTGGCTTTGCCTGAGTTTGCCCGGGCCGTCCAGCGGGAGAACATCGAAGTTCGCCTGCCCCAACCGGAGCACTCAGCATCATGACAAATCCAAACCACATAGCCGCACACGAACGAACTGCGCATGAGGCCCAACCACTCGCTGAAGTCACTGAAGTGCTGCAGCAGTATTTGGATGCGCTGTACTACAGCGACGCTGACCGGATGAGTCAGGTTTTCCACAACAGCGGCGTCTACGCCACGGCGGATGCAGAACCTGTGCTGATCCGGGACAAGCCAACCTATCTGGCGGTTCTGGCGCAACGCGAGTCACCCGCAACACGCGGAGAACCGCGTCGCGACCACATCGACAGAGTCGACTTTGCTGGTGCTAATACCGCACGCGCTCAAGTGCGATGCGCTATCAGCGGAACAAACTTTATGGATTATCTGACTCTGATCCGGGATGCGGGACGCTGGCAGATTATCGCAAAGGTCTTTCAGATGGGTGCCAAAGGAGATTGAGATGCCTTACGTCAACATAAAAATCACCCGCGAAGGCGCGACAGAGCCGCAGAAAGCAGAACTGATCGCCGGCACTACGGCCCTGTTGCAGAGGGTGCTGGGCAAGAATCCGCACACCACGTTCGTAGTGATCGAGGAAGTTGAACTTGCAGACTGGGGTATCGGTGGTTTGCCGGTAGAGCAGTACCGGCGCCAACCGGAGGCAAAGCCATGAATGTTCCTTCAATCTTTCTGAGCGGCACACTGCTACTGGCTGGTATCGGCATTCCGATTATGGCCGCACTGAACAGCGGCCTGGGCGCGCGGTTGGGCAATCCCACTCAGGCGGCAGCCTGGCTGTTTGCCCTGGCGTTGTTCTGCAGTCTTCTGGTTTTGTGGCTGCAGCAGCAGCCACTGCGCCTGACCACGGCAAACATTCCCGCCCCCTATTTTCTGGGTGGCTTGTTTGTCGCGTTTTATGTACTCGCCATAACGTTTATTGCGCCAAAAATTGGTGTCGGCAATGCGGTGGCGCTGGTCCTGCTCGGCCAGCTTGCGGCGTCCACCACCATTGATCACTTTGGCTGGATGGGTGCCCCGCAAACCACACTCAACGCAAGCCGGGCGGCCGGGGTCATCTGCATGATGATCGGCGTCGTGCTAACGCGCAGGCTCACATAGTTCAAGCCGGCGGCATGCCCTTGCGCATGCTGCCCGGCGCTACACCAAATACCCGCTTGAATGCGCGGCTGAACGCAGCTTCCGACTGATAGCCATACTTTTCAATGATAGTTGCCAGAGGTTGCGGTGAGGTCATTAATTCATCGCGTGCTAATTGCATGCGCCACTCGGTCAGGTAGCGTTTCACCGAATCCCCAACAAGCTCACTGAAACGCGCTGCTAGAGCTGAGCGCGACATACCAATTTCTCCCGCCAGCGATGCCACCGTCCAATCACGCGATGGATCACGGTGTATCGTCGCCAGCGCACGGCCGATCTGGCGATCATGCAGCGCGGCGAGCCAGCCGTGTTTGGCATCGCTCGAAGCCCACCAGGCACGGATCGCCTGCACCACAACGATATCTGCCAAGCGGGTAATAATGGCTTCACTACCCGGTTGGGTGGCTTCCGCTTCCCGCGCCATAAACCGAGTGGTGTCACGTAGCCACTGATCATCCTGCACCAGCGTGTCCAGATGAATGACCAGGGGCAACACTTGCAAAAGACGCCGTGCACCTGCTGGATCAAAGCGCACACCACAATAACTCACATTGGTCACAGTACCGCCGCCGCCAAACTGCATGCGTTCGTAACGGTCCGTGATCAATTGCACGGGTATATCTGTTAACGGTGTCACCGGTGTGCCGGGTTCGCTACGCAGTTGATGACGTGTGCCATGCGGCACAATCACCAACCCACCCGCGTTCACCCGGCGCGTCGGTTGACCTGCAATATCCAGATACAGGCTACCGCTATTGACAATATGTACCGCCATACAATCCGGGATGCGGGGCAGATCCATGCCCCACGGTGCGGAGAACTCCGCACGACAGTGCAAGACACCACTCAATCGCAACAGCCTCAGGGGATCGGCCAGCGGATCTGCGGACGGGGGTAGCTCACTCTCTCCCCGGGGCGTCGTCGTTTTGATTTCAACCACGGAGCGTACTTCTGGACGAACGAGCAAAAATCATGGCGTCCTGAACATTCTATGTCCAGCCCATACGCGGCAAAGTTCTCCGCGTTGAACACAAACAGACAAAACAACTGAACTGAAAGAAGGAGTAGCACCATGGCACACGCAAAAATACTGATCGTCGGCGCCAACGGAAAAACCGGCAGCAGGGTTGAGCAACGCCTGCAGTCAGCAGGTATCGAAACCCTGGGCGTGTCCCGATCTGCTGAGACCAGATTCGACTGGACCGATGCGACCACGTGGCCCGCCGCGCTTGAAGGCGTGACCAGCGCTTATTTAACCTATCATCCCGATCTTTCCATACCTGAAGCTGAAGGCCACATCCGCCAATTCTGCGCGCTGGCCGGTAAAGTCGGCGTTGAGCACATCGTGCTGCTATCAGGTCGCGGTGAAGAAGGCGCAGCCAAGGCTGAGCAGGCATTGCGCGACAGCGGCATCGATTGGAACGTTGTCCAACCCAGCTGGTTTGCCCAGAACTTCAGCGAGAACTTTATGTTGGACAGCGTACTCGAAGGCACGCTTGTGGTACCGGCCGGCACCGCCACCGAACCCTTTATCGACATCGACGACATTGCGGATGTGGTTGTTGCAACGTTGCTGGAACCGGGACTGCGCAATCGTCTGTTCGAATTGACCGGACCGCGCAGCATCAGCTTTGCAGAGTGTGTCCAGACCATATCCGATGCGGCTGGTTATCCGGTTGAACTGGTCGAGCTGCCGTTACCCGACTACATACAGGCGCTCAAGGACCAACAGGTACCCGCCTATCTGATCGACTTGCTGCCAAACCTGTTTGCCGACTTATTTGATGGACG
>JBCCUW010000282.1:0-6006 GCA_039196385.1 Pseudomonadota bacterium | reverse complement strand
GGGCTCCAGGGCTTCCAGGTAACCACCAAACGCATTGACATGCACAACCCCGCCACTGGCGGCGAGCTCTACCAACAGGTCGTCCGGCACGTTGCGTGGATGTTCATAAACCCCATCGGGACCACTGTGAGACAGGATTACCGGCGTTGTGGACACTCGCATCATATCGCGCAGGGCTTCATCCGAAGCGTGAGAGCCATCAACAATAATACCCAGGCGATTTGCCTCACGTACCAGGGCCTCACCCAGCGGACTGAGCCCGCCATGCACTTCAACTTCGTCAGTTGAGCTGTCCGCAAACTGGTTGTTGCGGAAATGTACCGGGCCCATCATCCGCAATCCGCCGACATAAAAAGTCTCGAGCAGAGTGATGTCCTCACCCAGCGGATAAGCATTTTCCATGCTCTGAAACACCACTATCTTGCCCGCAGCGTTGATCCTGGCCGCATCATCGGCTGCAAAAGCCAGCTGCACATCGTCCGCATACTTCGCTGCTAACTCCCGAATGGAAGCCTGGCGCAATAAGGCAGAGGTGCGCGCATTGATATAGGAGGCTTCGTCGAGCTTACCCTGTGCTGTATAAATCACCCAGAATCCGCCATCCAGTCCACCTTCCTGCATACGCGGCAGATCCACCTGGGTGCCATCGTTGGCAAACGACCCACGCTGGCTGAAGTTGTACTCTTCACGATGAAAAAATGCCGGCGTATCAAGGTGGCTGTCCAGGATCAGCAGGGACTCGTGCAGGATTGAGGTCGGTTCGGCGTCCGGCAAGGGCTCGCTGTCCGCCCCGCCAGTGGGCGCCACACAACCGGCCAGCATCCACAACACACCTGCACTCATCCAGAGCTTGTTCATCAAGAGTTCTCCAAAATTCCCTAATTCGTTTAACAGACGAAATGTCATTCGCGCTATAAAGCAATACCAGACCACCGCTCGCGGTGCCAGACATAGGCAGACGCCAGCCCGGTGATGGCAGTCACCAAACCGAATATCACCATGGCTGGCGTTAAACCGTAGCCCATGAAGACGCACGCAGCAAGCAGTGGTAGCAATAGTCCCCATTGCGGTATCAAGGTCAGGCGCAACGCAGAAGGTGTAGCGCCAGCACCGATCAACGCGGAACCGACCACCTTGCTGTACCCGTCCAACACGTGGGCACATACTGCAATCTGCAATGGCAACACCGCCAGCGCCAATGTTGACTGGTCAGCAAAAAACAGGGCCAGCAACGGCTCTGGAAACAGGACAACCAGCAAGCCGAAAACACCCAGCACAAATAGGCTTACGTTCGATACCTGCCAACCCCAGTTTTTTGCCTCGCGGACGTCCGTTTGTCCCAGCGACTCTCCAACCAGCGTAGTTGCTGCACCGCCCAGTCCTATGTGTGGCATGTAGGCTATAAGACAGATACTGATAATGACGTGGAATGCGGCCAGCTCCTGTACACCAATCTGCCCGATCAGTACGTACATCACCACCACCCCCACAGTGAACAACGCCTGGCGCAGGCTCTCCGGGTAAGAGACTTTTAGGATAGCGAGGCATTGGGGCCAATCGGGCCGCTTCTGTACAAACCCATTTGCGCGCGCAAACTTTAAAGCCAGGCCAATATTAACAAGCAAACCTACAAAAACAGCCAGCGTACTGCCCAGTCCCGCTCCGGCCACTTCCAGGCGGGGCGCTCCAAAATGACCAAATATGAGCAGATAGTTAAATAACACGTTGGCCAGCGACAGGGTGACAATCGATACCATTGACCACTTTGCCAGACTGACGCCTATCCAATAGGCCCGGAAGGCGACGTTGACCGCAATTAACAGCAGCGAAGGAATGCGGGTGATCAGGTAGTCAACACCCTGGGTAACCACTGCGGTCTCGGCTATTAACAAGCCAAACAACCAGGGCATCAACGAATAGGCCAACACAATGAGTACGAGCCCAATCAGGCAGGCCAGGACAATACCGGCGTTAAGCACCTGGCCGGTCTCCTTTGTGCGGCCTTCGCCAACGCGACGCGCCACCATCGCCTGGACACCTGCCGCCAGGCCTAAGCCCGCAGCCAGAAACAGAAAGAACAACTGGCCACCCACCCCAACGCCACCCAGCGCGGCATCACCCAGCTGTCCCACCATGAGCGTGTCAATGAACGTCATCAGATTGGTAGCGACGGCACCCGCAACAATTGGCAGCGCTAAATCAGCAATCCGTCGCAGTCGACTCGTCGTGATCATAGTCTGATCATCGTTGTGCGCAAGATCGTTGTGCGCAAGATCGCTGTGCGCAAGATCGCCGTGCGCAAGAGAGGAGCGCTGGATTAGAAGGCAAACAAAGCCGCCCTGGCATAAGGTTTCAGCAGCACTTCCAGCTTCTCTCGGGCCCTACTGATCAGCGACCGCACCGTACCCAGGGGCAGACCAAGCACCACGGCGATGTGCTGATAGCTCTGGCCACCAAAGTGAAACAACCGCACGGGGTCTCGATACCGGGGTGGCAACTGGTTTATCGCATCAGCAACGGCAGCTTCGCGCTCCTGCGCCAGAGTATTGGCCTCCGGATCATCCGCCCCATGCGCCATCTGCTCCGGCATATCATCCTCAGCGTCCCACACCACCGCACCGGACTGATGGCGGCGCAGTTTATTCAGACAAGTAGAGACAACAATACGGTCCAGCCAAGCTCCGAAGGCTGCCGGATTATGCAACTGATCCAGCTTCATTAACGCCCTCAGCAGCGCATCCTGCACCGCATCTTCGGCATCCGCGGGTTCCGGGAGGATCGCGCATGCCCTGCTCAGACTTCGCGTGTAGTGACGCTGTATGAGTTCTGCATAGGCTTCGTCAGACTGGCTCTGCTGAGACAGCTTAACCAGCTCTGCATCTGTTTTTGTTTTCAGTGTTGTTGTATCCATAACGTTATAGACGCTTTGCAGTAACAATTTGTTGCACAGAAGCAGCTATCCGGTGTTTAAGAGTCAATCCACTTGTCCGCCAGCGGCGACTCAGCCTGGACAATCTGATCGAGGAGTTGCGCTGGGTCAGTGGTTGATAACAGCATGCCGCGATGCACCGGGCGAACAAACGATTGCGTGACCAGGTGATCGAGGAAAACTTCTAAACCATCATAAAAACCAGCCACATTCAGCAGCCCAAGGGCTTTGGTATGAATACCCAGTTGCGCCCAGGTCCACACCTCAAAAGTTTCCTCCAGCGTGCCGATACCACCGGGCAATGCAATAAAACCCTGCGACAGCTCGTTCATACGCGCTTTGCGCGCGTGCATGGACGGCACAATTTCCAGCTGAGTTAAACCCGGGTGAGCAATCTCTCTGTCAGCGATCGCTTGCGGCAGGATACCGGTAACGGCACCCCCAGCCGCCAACGCGGCGTCTGCCACAGCACCCATCAGACCCACCGACGCCCCTCCGTAAACCAGACCGATACCGCGGGCCGCCATTTCCCGACCCAGGGCTTCAGCCGCCGCACGGTACGCGGGATCCGCACCAATACTCGATCCCGTAAACACGCAGATATTCATGCCATCAGTATACCCACATTTGTTTTGTGCGAACTTCCTGCCTTGGGGAGTGAGCCAGCAAATTGGTCTGACCTCCCCAACTCCGCTAGTCTACGCAGCAGGGCGAGCAGCACAGAGCAAAAAAGGCATTCTGTAAGCGAGGATATTCTGACACCACCCACTGACACCCCCATCAATGGTCCTGCGAACCAGGCGCTGTGGCAGCGGCTGGACGCGGTCATGCCGGGCGGCGGCGTGTACTTCACGCGCTCGGCACGGTTTGCGGGACAGGACGTTCTCCCAGGCTTTATCACACAAGCGCAGGGATGCCGCATCACGGACGCGGACGGTCGCAGTTATCTCGACTTCAACTGTGGCAACGGACCCAATTTGCTGGGTTACTGCCACCCCGAAGTGGACAAGGCCGCCGCCACACAGGCAGCAAAGATGGATCTGGCCTCATTTTTCCCGGAAGCCATGCCAGCATATGCGGAGCGCCTGCTGCAATGGGGTTCCGATTTCGACTGGACCATCTTTACCAAGAACGGTTCTGACAGCACCAATCTGGCCCTGCGCATTATGCGTGCGGCAAGGCAGCGCCCACTGGTCGTTCTGTTCAAAGCGGCTTATCACGGTTTTGGCGTAGAAATTTCTCTATCGCACGAAGCACCGTTTGATGAGGAACAGAAGAACATTCTGCGGGTACCCTGGAACGACTCAGAAGCTCTGCTCGGCCTGCTGGATCAGTACGGTGATCAGATTGCCGGGCTGATGATTAATCCGCTGGATCAAAGTCCACTGCGGGAAACGGTGGGTGTGTCCAGCGACATGGTGCAGGCCATTCACACCTTTCGCGAGCAAACCGGGGCGGTTGTTGCCCTGGACGACGTACGCAACGGTTTCCGCCTGCACCCGCAGGGCTCTCATGTCCATATGGGTTTGCAACCGGACCTACTTTGCCTCGGCAAAGCCATGGCCAACGGCTACGCAACCTCTGCGGTGCTGGGCACGGATGCGCTGCGCGACAGCGCGGCCAGTATTCGCTTTACCGCGACTTACATGTTTTCTGCCGTGACGTTTCAGGCGGGCATTGCCACGCTGGATGTGTACGAACGGGAGCAGGTCTTTGACCACATCAGCCGCATGGGTCAGTTGCTGGTGGATGGAATCGTCAGCGCTGGCCAAGCCGCGGGACACGAAGACATCATCATGTCCGGTCCGCCCACGATGCCCACGTTGCTGATGGGTAACGATCCCAAAGCCCGACGCGCGCGTATATTTGCCCGCCACGCTGCCCGTCTGGGCGCCGTGTTTCACCCGACCCTCAACTGGTTCTTATCATTTGCGCACCAACCGGCAGATATCGAAGAAGCTCTAGATATCGCGCAAGAAGCATTCCGGCAGACGCCTGCGCAGCTCGACTAAACGTCTCAGCTGTGCTGGCTGTCCAGATATGTTTGAAAACAAGCCTCAGCATGTTGCCAATGCACGTAGCCGTCGAGAAATTCGTCAATATAGCGACCACGCTCATTTTGATAATCCAGATAGTAGGCATGTTCCCAGACATCCAGCGTTAATAAGGGTACACGCCCGCTCGGCATCGGGTTAACAGCATCCGTGGTACTGAAGATCTCCAGCTTTTCTGTTTCCGGCTGATAAGCCAGCCAGGCCCAGCCGGAACCAAATTCGTTAATGGCCTCTTCTGCAAAGCGTTGGCGAAATTCATCAATGCCGCCAAAATCTCTGTCGATGAGTTGTTTCAACCGCGAATCATCCGCCAGAGCTGTGCCGCCGGGTATCAGGCTATGCCAATAGAAGTTGTGGTTCCAGACCTGGGCGGCCAGATTGAACAGGGGGCCGTACGAATTCACAACGATGTGGTCGAGCGGCTGGTCAACCAGCTCCGGCTCATCTTCGAGCGCCCGGGTTAGCTTGTTGGCATAACCTTTGTGATGTTTTTCGTAGTGTATCTCGACAGTCCGCGCACTGATAAATGGGGCCAGAGCGTCCTTGCCATAAGGTAATTCCTGCATTCCCGTCACGGGTAATTCCTCATCCAAAAACCCGCAAGTATAACCGACAGCAATGAATATCTCGTGAAGACTCAGATGGCGTCTGCTGCGTTTACCTGCACACGCACAGTCTCAACCACGGGTCCCACCGCAACACGCAAGCGCACCTGCCCCTCTGCGACAGTCGTCAGCGTACAGTTACCGCCCGGCTTGCGTGGCAGGCAGCCGCGCACTTCCACCACGCCTGCCTCCTGCGGGCGCGCGAACAGCCAGACATCTTCCAGCACAACGCCGTTCGCATCTACCGCGGTGGCATCCAGAATCAGTGTTTCACCCAAGCCGAGTGTCAGGTTATCCGGCGCCGCCAATTGATAACGCTCGGGGACCACAAAACCCTCCACCCGCAGGATAGGCGTACCATCCGCAGTGATCGCTGTTGCGGTAAAAAGCCCGGGACGCAGAGCTAGAAAACCACGTG
>JBCCUW010000281.1:0-6012 GCA_039196385.1 Pseudomonadota bacterium | reverse complement strand
GAACCGCCGGCGCACGTAAAATTTCTGTTGGCTACGACCGACCCGAAAAAGGTCCCCGTCACCGTGCTGTCGCGCTGCCTGCAGTTTCAGCTGAAAAACCTCAGTGCTCAAGATATCGCCGGCTATCTTGGGGAGGTGCTCGAGAGCGAATCCGTACAGTTCGAAGCACAAGCACTGGACGTTATTGCACGCTGTGCAGCCGGCAGTATGCGGGATGCGCTCAGCCTCACGGATCAGGCCATCGCCTATGGCCAGGGCGGGCTGTTGGCAGCTGATGTGATCGCCATGCTGGGTGTGGTTGGGGACGGTGAAGTAGAAAATCTGTTGCAGAGCTTGGCCGCGGGCTCAGCGGCACAGCTGATGGATGTGTGTGCGCAGCTGGCCGAGCGCAATGCGGACTTTGCAGATGTCCTGCAGGGTCTGCTGGAAGCGTTTCACCAGCAGGCGGTAGCGGTTGCGCTAGGCGAAGACAGCAGCGCTTTTTCCGCCGAAGAACTGCAGCTTTATTATCAGATTGCGCTCATTGGTCATCGCGATCTGAGCAACGCGCCAGATGAGCGCAGCGGTTTCGAAATGACCATGCTGCGGATGTTGGCTTTTGCACCTCAGGCAGACTCTCAGGTTGCCCCGCGCGCCGAAAGCGTACCCCCGGTAAGCGCCCCCTCTGAAAGCACCCCGTCTGAAAGCGCCCCCCCGGTAAGTGTCGCCTCGGTACAGGTAGATGCGGTAAAAGTAGATACGGTCCAGGCAGGCGCGATCCCGGAGACTGCAGATACCAGCGCCGCTGAGCAGTCTGCGGCTGATGTCCCGGTTAAGGCCGATTCAGCGCCCAGCCAGGTGCCGGTGGTAAACGCCGGTTCAGAGCGATGGGCCGAAATAACCGAAAGCCTGACGGTCGGTGGGGTGACCCGTATGATTGCTGAACATGCGAATCTGCTGCGCTTGGATTTGCCCGACATTGAGTTGCTGCTGGAAGCAGGTCACGACACGCTGCTGAATGACGCGCAACAACAACACCTGGGCCGAGCGCTCAGCGAAGTGTTCGGCAGCGAAGTGAAACTGCAAATTCATACGGGCACAGTGAAGGAAGAAACCCCTGCCATGCGTAAACAACGTCTGGCAGCAGAACGGCAGGCAGAGGCGGAGCAACAGATCAGCCAGGACGCCAACGTAACCAGCCTGCTGGCGGAATTTAATGGACGGGTTGAAGAAATACGTCCGCTCTAGCGCAAATTGTTGATCCAACAGCGCTGAAGATTTGAGGAGAACGAAGTGAAAGGCATTGGCGATATCATGAAACAGGCACAGGAGATGCAAGCGCGTCTTCAGGATGTGCAGGCCCAAATGGCGAATGTCGAAGTGCAGGGCGAAAGTGGCGCCGGCATGGTCAAAGTCACCATGAACTGCCGCTACGAGGTTAAGCGTGTCGACATCGACCCGTCCCTGTTGAGCGATGATAAAGAAGTGCTGGAAGATCTTATCGCAGCAGCTTGTAATGCTACGGTGCGTAAGGTTGAACAGACGCAAAGTGAAAAAATGTCTGAACTGACGGGCGGACTGAATCTGCCTTTTGGTGGTTTTCCCAGTTAATGTCGGTAATCGATGCCTTGATTGAATCATTGCAGGTTTTACCCGGCGTGGGCCCAAAAAGCGCCCAGCGTATGGCTCTGCATCTGCTGTTACGCGAACGCGACGCCGGGCAGCGACTGGCTGAGGCCATGCGGCAAGCGATGCAGAATGTGCGCCAGTGTGAGCAGTGCCGCAATCTCACTGAACAACCGGTGTGTGGTCTGTGTCGAGATACCAGACGAGACGCTGACCTGTTATGTGTGGTGGAATCACCAGCGGATGTGCTGGCGCTTGAACAGGCGGGCGGCTACCGCGGTTACTACTTTGTTCTCAATGGCAAACTGTCGCCGTTGGATGGGATTGGTCCGGAACAGTTGGGTATGGACCAGCTGATGGATCGTGTTGGCGCGTTAAATCCGGCGGAGCTCATTTTGGCGACCAATCCCACGGTGGAAGGTGAAGCTACCGCGCACTACATCGCGCAACTGGTGCAGGACAAGGTCACTAAGGTTACCCGCATCGCGCATGGTGTACCGCTGGGGGGCGAGATTGAATATACCGACGGCGGTACCCTGACCCACGCCTTACTGGGCCGTCGGGACGTTGCCGATAACAGCAGATGAGGTTGGATATTGACGCCGCGCACTGAATGGATTGCTGACCACCACCAACTGCGGGATGCCGCCTCGGCCTGGCGTGGCTGTATTGCCCTGGATACCGAATTTATTCGCACGGACACCTATTACCCGGTACCAGGCTTGTATCAGATTGCGCACCAGGGGACGGTTTATCTCCTGGATCCGCTCAGCATCGAAGACTGGCAGCCTTTTGTCGAGGTTCTGTTGGACACTTCGGTGTTTAAAATTATGCATGCCTGCCAGGAAGATCTTGAGCTGATTCATCATCATCTCGGTGTTGTGCCGCAGAGGATTTTTGATACCCAATATGCCAATGCCTTTGTATCGCCCGATTTCAGCCTCAGTTATGCCGCGCTCGTGCAACGACTGCTAGCGATTGATCTGCCGAAGCACGCGACGCGTTCCAACTGGTTGCAACGGCCGCTGACAAACGAGCAACTGCAATACGCCATGGAAGATGTGATCTATCTAGAGCAATTGTTCGATCACCTGCGCGAAGCCTTACAGACGGCGGGCCGCGATAGCTGGTTTGATGATGATATGCAACTGCGCGCCGACTATCAGCCTAACGACCCGACTCAGCATTACCTCAATCTGAAAAAGGCCTGGCAACTGGGGCCGCAACAACTGGCCGTGTTGCAGGGCTTGTGCGCCTGGCGTGAAGAAACCGCCCAGACCCGCAACATACCGCGCAACCGGGTAGTCTGGGATGACCATCTGTTCGAGTTTGCGCGGATCAAGCAGCTTGGCGAAAGTGACGTGCAGCGCGCGCTTCCCAAAGGGATTGCCCGCCGTTATGCCGCCCCCTTGGTGGCCGCCCACGAGCAGGGCCGTCTGGCAACACCACCGGGGGCGATTGATCGACCACTGAGTGCGGCCCAGGGTGCGGTGGTAAAAGACTTGCGCGAAGTGGCGCGAAAACAGTCGACGTTGCTGAATTTTGCGCCCGAATTGCTGGCCCGTAAACGGGATGTAGAAGCCTGCGTGCGGCACTATCTGCGGTATGAGCAGCTGACAGACCACTATCGCTCGTGGCGTCATGATCTTGTGGGTGCGCAGTTTGCAGAGATTCTCGATGCGCGTCTGCAACACAATGGCGCTGCGGCGAGCGGATGAAGGCCGTGTGTGTATGCCAATCAGGAACGCAAGCGTGACGGTGGTTAACGTTAAGGTACTGCGCAGCAGCAGAAAGCCCGATACTTACCTGTACCTGCCGGAAGATGGAGACTATGACGAACTGCCCGACGCTTTGCGCGACCAGTTCGGTGAGGCCACCGAGTTTCTGCAGTTTGAGTTGAGTCCCTCACGTCAGCTGGCTCAGGCTGATTCGACGCAGGTGCTCACAGCGCTTGCACGACAGGGGTTTTATTTACAGCTACCGCCCAAAGATCAGCCATGACAAATCACTTCTGGCAGACTAAGGCGTTGTCAGACATGGATGTGCAAGAGTGGGAAGCCCTGTGTGATGGGTGTGCCCGCTGTTGCATGATTAAGCTCGAAGACGAGGCAGACGGTCAGATACACTACACCGCGATGGTCTGCCACCTGCTGGAATCAGAATCCTGTCGCTGCACTCGCTACCCGCAGCGGCATGATTTGGTCCCCGATTGTGTGGTACTGACTCCGTCCCAAGCCGCCAGTTTTCACTGGCTGCCCGTCACCTGCGCTTACCGCACCCTGGCGGAAGGGCGACCCCTCGCCTGGTGGCATCCGCTTGTATCCGGTTCTGCGGAAACGGTACACGAAGCCGGCATCTCCGTGCGCGGCAAAGTGGTGGCGGAAACGGATGTTCACGAGGACGACTATGAAGCCATGGTGATCCAATGGGTGGAGCAATAATCTGGTGATAAAAATCTTATGATAAACGTATGACGGACTATCAAATTGCATGGCTGGTGATTGGCGGAGCGGCCCTGGGTGGCCTGGTCAGCGTATGGTTTTTGTTGCGGCGCAGCCGGTGGGGATTGCTGCCCTGGTTGGCCATGAGCCTGTGCCTCACGTTTTTTGTGGTGCCGGTACAAGTGCCAAACTATCCGGATCAATTGGCGCCGGCGTTTGTTGTGGCAATCTTTGAAATGTTTTTCCAGATAGATGGCCAACCTCAGGCCAGTCTGCGCATGCTCGGCCTGTCCCTGGGTTTTGTTGCACTGGCGACGGTGCTTATTTACTTTTTTGCGCAACGTAGAACCAGCCCGGAACCACCTCCCGAACAAAACTCCTGACTTTTGCGAACTCCGGCGGCCTAGAGCCGCGCATTTTACTGACCGGGGTCTCAGGCATCCCGCTGGCGGTCGACTACACTTAAGGTTGATACCGTCAACCTGATAACTACTGTGCACACAACCAGCTTTGACAAGCTTATCTCAGGCCTGCTTGCAGCTTACGTGGCGCGTTTTACCGGCCACTGGCATGCCGCGGTGTTTGCCCGCTGCTTCTGCGCCATAATTTTGACACTCAGTTCAGCGCAAGCTGCGGCTGCGGCGCCGGTTGACGTGCGTATTGTCGTAGATGTATCCAAGGCCATGCACGTAGCGGATCCGGAAAATTTGCGGGGTGCCGGTATCGAACTGCTGGTGCAGAACCTGTCGAACGAGCAGTCCGCCGGTCTCTGGGCCTACTCTCAACTCACGCAGAAACTGGTTGAATATGGACCGGCGAATGGTCTGTGGAAACAGATGGCCGCCATTCATAGCCGCCACCTGGAGGGTCAGAGTGAGCGCGCCAACCTGCCAGGTGCGGTGCAAGCGGCCACCTGGGATCTCGACCGACCGGATCGGCCCGTGACCCATCTGGTGTTGTTCAGCAACGGTCGCATCGACCAGGGCTTAACACCGCTGGAGCATGACAACGTCAAACAATTGCTGCTGAACTCCTGGGCCGCCAAACTGCGTGATGCCCGAGTGATAGTGCACACGGTGGCGATTGCCCAGGGACCACAGGCCGAAGTTGACACCGATCTGTTGCGTCAGCTTGCGGATCTCAGCGGCGGCCTGCATAAAACGGTGAGCGATCAGAGCGCTTTGCAGACTTATCTGCTGGATATTCTGGCACTCGCCGAACATGCACCGCAGGTGCAACCCGATGCCAATGGGCGCTTTCAGATTGCCCCTGGGGACCAAGCGCTGAATGTGTTGTGGATGCAGGACGAGGCAGCGCGCAACGGTCAGCCATCGCCCGTGCTCCTGCAGCCCGATGGTGAGCGCCTTGACCGCCTTACCCCCTTGGACTCCGGGCGGTGGGTCCTGGCGCAGAATTTCGAGATGGTGACGGTACGCGAGCCTCAGGTTGGCTGGTGGCAGGTTGAAGGTGTCACCCCCAAGCGCCTGACCGTTCTCGGAGATATTGAAATTCGTGTGGATGGGCTGGCCACGCCGGTCGTGCCAACGGAAGAAAGCCACGCTGTGATTCGTCTGTTCAGCCAGGGGCAGTTGATAGAAGATGCCGGGTTTCTGGATCTGCTGGATGTGCGCGTCTGGCTGAAGGACGAACGGCAAACCGTGCCCTTGCCTGTAGACCGCAGCAATGAAGCGTTCCAGGCGTTTTTCGTTAATCTGGGTGATGGGGCATATGAATTGGAAGTAGAAGTGGCGGCGCCAACGTTCCGTCGCCACAAAACCGTACCCTTTGTGGCGGCCAATCCGCTGCGTGTAGACTTTAAATCGACTGCAGATGGTGAGCTGGTGGCATGGCTGCAGTTCAATCATGCGGATGTTGATTATGGCACGGTCCGAGCGGGTGCGAAGGTGCGGAAACCGCCGCAGGTTGGTGTGATTGTACCGGCGGAACGCTTGCCCGCGGGATTGTT
>JBCCUW010000280.1:0-6042 GCA_039196385.1 Pseudomonadota bacterium | reverse complement strand
TCCGCGCACGGGCGAACCCGCACTGGATTTGCCCAAAAGGTTTGGTATTCACCTGTTCCTTTCCGGGCTGCTATGCTTTGGCTTTGGCGCCTTCCATCAATTCGATCTGACGTGGATGCCAGGACCAGCGGTCTTCTTTTTCGGCGTGCAGCGCCTCAAACTCATCGATAATTGGCGCCACATTGTCGGCGATGTGTTTTTGCACCGCGTCCATGAGTGGCTGGGCCTCGTCGGACATCGCCAGTTCGAATAAATCACTTTCCAGATCAGACATGCTGTTTCCCCCGCTGTTTTGTTGCTTTGCTATGCGTGAGAGTTTAAAACATATTCAGCCATGAGACACGGGCCTGCTGCCCGCCGGTCAGCACCTGGGTCAAACATTGCGAATCTGCAGCTATAACGTCAAAAATCTGTTTTTATGCGGAGAAGGTCCCGCCAAACCGACCAAAGAGATGCGACCGCTGCGGCGCATGATTGCCCAGGTCGACGCGGATGTGCTGTTGCTGCAGGAGGTTGGTTCAGCGGCAAGCCTGGACTGCCTGAATGCCGAGCTGAGCACACCCTATCGTTATGCCGGCTGTCTGCCGGGCAACAGCAATCGCTCCATTCATCTGGCGGTACTCAGTCGCACCCCGGTGACGTTGACCAGCCATGCCGGCACCGACCTGACGACCGCAGATGGCGTCCTCATGCATCAGGATGCCTACCATGATTTGAGCCAGGACCGTCCACATACCTCACCCACGGCACCCCGACTGCGTCTACAACGAGATCTGCTGCGTGTGCAAACCCACATGGCGGACGGCACTCCCATGGCTTTATTCGGCGTGCATCTCAAATCGCGCACCAGCGCAATTCCTAAAGCGCATACTGCGGCATTGGCGCAAACACTGAGCGCAGACGACATCCGCGCCGCCGAGGCGCGCGCTGTGCAACGGCTGGTGCAGCAATACATGCAGCAACGGCCCGGGGAACTGGTGTTGCTCGCGGGCGATTTTAACGACCTGGCCGGTAGTCCGGCCTTGGCGCCGCTCGATGTACTACCCCTGTCTGATCCGCAGGGTGAGCGGTTAGCGGCGGCAGGCCGTCATCCGGCGACGTATTGGCCCAAACGACGCATGCGATTTGACCGCATTCTGCTGTGTGCCGCAGCGCGGGCGCGATTAGTAACCGATAGCCCGACGATTCACAACAGCCAGATGGCACGCACTGCCTCGGATCATTATCCGGTATCATTGGCGCTGGATTGAGTTATTTTGCCCTGGGGGAAACAAGCATATGGAGATTAAAGACAAACTGGCGGTAGTCACGGGTGCCGGTTCCGGCATCGGGCGATCCTTGGCACAGGGTTTTGTGGAACGTGGTGCCCGCCTGGTGGTGTGTACCGATCTTGATGGTGACAATGCCGCGGAAACCGCCACGATGATTGGTGAGCAGGCTATCTCCGCTGCGCTGGATGTAGGTGAAGAAGCGGCGATTGAACAGCTGGTGCAGGACATCGAAAGCCAGCATGGCGGCATCGACATCTTTGTCTCCAACGCGGGCTATGGCCAGGGTGGTGGTTTGAATCTGCCCACAGAGGAGTGGGCGCGTATGATGAACGTGCACACCTGGTCTCATCTGGCGGCGGCACGCGCGGTGGTGCCGGGGATGGTGCAACGGGGTGGCGGCTATATTCTGAACACAGCGTCAGCTGCCGGACTGCTGACCCAGATGGATTCAGGACCTTATGCGGTGTCCAAACACGCTGCGGTAGCTTTTGCTGAATGGCTGAGCATCAACTACGCGGATCAGGGTATTGGTGTGTCAGTGTTGTGCCCGCAGGCGGTGCGTACCAACATTATGGCGAACAGCAGGCCGGACAAATCCCGCAAAGACAAGCCCCACAAAAAAGAATCGGCAGGCAAGGCTGAGCAACCGGCAGACGTGAAGCCGAGCAATACCGGTCAGGCCTCTGGCGATGGTGTGCTGGAGCCGGAAGCGGTGGCGGATGCCTGTATACAGGCGATCCACGACGAACAGTTTCTGGTGCTTCCGCACCCCGAGGTGCTGACCTATTTTCAGCGCAAGGCAGACGATTACGACCGTTGGCTGGCGGGGATGCGGCGCTTCAAAGCGCGCTTAACGGGTCAGCAGGCTTGAAGCGCATTTGCATAAATTGGACTAGGCAGCTGCTGCGCCAGCTATAACCGCCTCAACTTCCTGGGCCACGGCCGGCCGCTCAGTCATCCGTTGTAGCCACTGGTGCAAGTGGGTGTGATCAGCGGCAACCGTGGCGCCCAGGGTCTGGCTGAACATCAGACACACAAATGTGGCGATGTCGGCCATGCTGAACGTATCGCAGAGATAGTCTTTGTTTTCCAGCGCTGCATCGAGGCTGCTGTAGTACTTGTTGAAGTCCTGGTAAGCCTCTGCCGCCAGCGCGGCAGAGGCATCCGCGTCGGTATTCGCCTGGAGAAACACTTCGCGGATAAGAACCACCAGGGGCTGCGCCATCATGTGGTCAGCCTGATCTTCCCACAATCGGCACTGCATGCGCGTGGTAAGATCAGTGGGTAAGAGCCCTTGCTCCGGGTACTTGTCTTCCAGATATTGCCAGATCACGGTGGAGTCAAATACCGCTAGATCCTCATCCACCAGCACAGGGACCTCAGCGCGCGGGCTTACCGCCAGAAAGTCTGTCGGTTTGGTCCCCCAGAGGTGTTGCCTGGTCCAGGGGATGTCGCGCAGTTCATAGTGAATGCCGCGTTCTGCCAGATAGATGCGGACTTTGGCGCTGAAAGGGCTTAACAAGCCGGACCATAAAAACATGCGAATACCTGCTGTGATTTATAAGTGGATGGAGAACATAGTGCCCGATGGCGGCGCTGCCAATTACCCGTTGGGTAATGCGGTGGTTGTTAACGGGTGAATCTCAAGGGTTGCTCACCCAAGCTAACTTTCCGTTTTCTGGTCCACATCGGGCACAGCAATGGCGATCCAGATCCAGGCTGCGGCGGTGCCGTTTGGCCACCGTCTGCCCACAGTGGCGGCAACGCAGCAGCCAGGCCGGTTCCGGCATCTGCGCGGTGGCGGTGGTCG
This sequence comes from Pseudomonadota bacterium, assembly GCA_039196385.1. Lineage (GTDB taxonomy): Bacteria > Pseudomonadota > Gammaproteobacteria > Pseudomonadales > Azotimanducaceae > UBA4421. Next base: position 2,961 of record JBCCUW010000280.1, on the reverse strand, counting down.
CCGCCGTGGTGATACCCAAGCGGTGCGCCACTGCGCCCCAATGGTGGTCGTGTCCATGGCCCGGGCCAACCAACGCGTGCGCGATCTCGTGCAGCAGGGTTATGCGTACTTCGGGTTCATCATTGAGGCGCACAAAGTGTTGGCTGAGGGTGATTTCGCGCTGCTCGTAGTGACAACTGCCGCAGCGTTGCCGCGCATGGTCCAGGCGAAACCGCCAATTGTGCAAACCATGTTCATCCAACAGTTCGCGGGCAAGGGAGCTGGCTTCTTGTGCTTGCAGAAGTCCCTCAGTCCGCCGGGCGGAATACCGGCAGCACGCCGCCATCCGCAAAGTGTTCAAAGGTGACCTCAACGGTACCACCCACCCTGAGTTGATCCGGCGTCACATCGATGATGTTGGTGTGCAGTCTCACACCTTCGGCAAGGTCAACCTGGGCCAGCACCAGGGGTAGCCGCTCGGCATGGCGGGGATGGTAAGCCCGCGCCAGACGGCCGTGCGCATAAACTCTGCCTTTGCCGCTGGCGTCACGCCAGACGATGTTGTTGCTGCCGCAATTGGCGCAGATACGAGCAACGGGAAAAGTCCAAGTGCCGCAACTGTCGCACACCTGCAGGCGCAGCTTGCCGGCAGCGGCGCCATCGAAAAATGGTTGGCTGTCCGGTCCGGGGGCAGGTATCCACGTGGCTTGGGTCATGATCAGGCGGCCTCAGGTGAGAGTAACAGGGTGGCGTGATAGTTCAGCACGCCACCATTTCCGGTGACTAGAATGAGATCGTTAGGTGCCTGGCGCTTGCCGCCGTGCCCGCGCCCCTGGATGACCCCTTCGGTAATGGGCGTCATGCCCCACATGTAGAACGACGATAGCTCGCCGCCGCCGGTGTTTGTGGGCAAACTGCCGCCGGGTCCGAGTTTGCCGTCTTCGACAAACGGCCCGCCTTCACCTTTTGCGCAGAATCCATAGTCTTCCAGTGTCACCAGCACTGTATACGTGTAACAGTCGTACAGCTGGCACTGGGTGATATCTGTCAGATTCGCCCCTGCCATGGCCAGCGCACGGGGGCCGGCTTTACGGCCTGGACTGTCCAGCAGCGGATCGTGGTCGGTTTGACCAACGTCGTGATGGTGCGCCTGGGCAAAACCCCGAATGTAAACGGGGGGTTGCGCCAGATCGCGCGCACGTTCAGCGCTGGTAACAATCACCGCAACGCCGCCGTTTGACACCAGGCAACAGTCCAGGACGTGAAAAGGCTCTACTACCCACGGTGAGTTGTGATAGGTGGCCATGTCCAGGGGGTCGCGTTTGCTTGCCTGTTCGTTGAAGCCCGCCCATTGCCGTTGGGAAATAGCAATCTGGCCTAACTGATCCTGGGTGGTGCCGTAGGTATCCATGTGCCGCTGTGCGCCCATGGCGTACATTGGGATAGCCCCGGCAAAACCATAAATCGGGTACAGGCTGGCCAGGGCATCCTGCTGGCCGGTATTGGCATAAGCTGCGCCTGTGCGCTGACCTTCCTGGAGCGGATCATCAGCGAACACGCAGGCGATGTAGTCTGCCATGCCGTTTTCAATGGCCATGGCGGCGTATTGCACCATCTGACCAGCGCTGGATCCAAACCCCTGCATAAAGGTGAGCAGGTTGAGCTCTTTCAAACCCAGATTACGATGTAGGCCCAGATTCAGATTGCGGGTGGTGCCGCAGTTGATTAGCAGACCATCTAGCTGGGACTTATCGAGTCCGGCGTCGTCCAGCGCACGAAACACCGCTTCGGTGGCCAGATCACTGGCGCTGCGGTAAACCCGCCCCATGTCCGTCATGCCCAGGCCGCAAATGGCCGTTTTGCCACTGATCGGATGTGCCATTTTCCCCTCCCAGGTTTATCCCGGAGGATCTATTCTGCCGCAAGATCCTGTGACTTGCGACGCAGCCGCTGCATGCCGTACAACCAACGATCGATATCATCACCCTTGCGCCGTACGTACTCTTCCACTTCCGGGTGCGGTAACACATGAAAGCGCTCTTCCCGAATACACTCCACCACAGTTTGCGCCAGTTGCTCCGGTTCAATGATGCCGTCGGTCTGGCCATCCCCCAGACTGCGCGGCGCCATTGCGGTATTTACCCCTTGAGGACAAAGCACCGAGACTTTAATGCCGTCGTCAGCGTGGGTGATGGAAAGAAATTCAGCCAGTTTTACAGCAGCTGCTTTGGTGACGGTATAAGGTCCGGAACCGATGGCGGCAAGCAGTCCGGCCGCAGAGGCTGTGTTCAGCAGGTAACCCTCGCCCCGTTCAATCATGCTGGGCAGTACAGCGCGTGCTGCATACAGGTGAGACATGACATGCAGTTCCCACTGTTTTTGCCAGACCTCGTTGGCGGCATCGGTTAACAGCCCTTCACCGCCGGCGCCAGCATTTGAGCAGAAAAGGTCCACCTGGCCAAATTTGTCCAGGGCAAACTGGGTCAGTGCTTGAATCTGGCTTTCATCTGTCACATCGCAGGTGAATGCCTCGCAGCCGAGTTCTGTGGCGGCGGCCTCAACAGCATCCGCGTGCAGGTCTGCCAGGACAACACCCTTTGCACCGGCGGCGAGAAAAGCTTGCGCCATGGCGCGTCCGATACCGCCGCTGCCGCCGGTAATAATGGCGACTCTGTCTGCTAATTCCACATTTTCCCCCTCATTCAATCGTTATGTCGTTTTGATTCATTGTATCTGTCACCGGGCCTGTTCAGTTGCCCTGGGATGCAAGAGCGGCATTTTCGCCGGCCAGTTTGCCGAACACAATACATGGGCCAAAAGAGCCGCCACCGCCGATATAGCGGTCGCCATGTAATGAGCCCACGGTTTCGCCAGCGGCATACAGGCCGTTGATGACTCGCTCACCCGTGGATATGACCTGGGCGTTCGCGTTGATGCGCAGACCGGTACCGGTCCAGCAGATGATGGCGGGGCGAATTTCAG
>JBCCUW010000279.1:0-6061 GCA_039196385.1 Pseudomonadota bacterium | reverse complement strand
CCCGTACGTACAACATCGAACCCAAGGGTGGAATGGGTTCGCAGGACACATCGCTGTGCCAGGCTTCACCATTGGTCCAGGGCGAATCCGGGGTTGTCTTAATGGCAAAAATCTCCGGATCAGTCTTTGTATCAAGCTGTTTTTTTGACGGATGAATGTGCAATTCACCAAAGCAGCGACCAAAGGCTTTGTGCGCCTCTCGATCGAGATTCTGAGCGCGAAATACCAACACCTGATGGTCGTGAAAAGCTTGCCGGATCTCGCCCAAATCGTCTGCACTCAGCGCGGCCAGGTCCACTCCGGTTATTTCAGCACCCATATGCGGTGTCAATGGCTCAATGTTCAAAACGCACACTTGTTATAAAACTGATAATGTAGGATGCATGCAGCGAAAGTTTATTTCCAGCGGCTCACCTTTTGAACGGGATATGGGATACAGTCGCGCCGTCGTGGATGGCGATTACGTTTTTGTCTCAGGCACCACCGGCTACAACTACAGCACCATGAGTATTTCTGACGACCCCGCTGAGCAGGCGGAACAGTGCCTGCAGAACATCAGCATCGCCCTGAACCAGGCGGGAGCATCGATGGCAGACATCGTGCGCGTGAATTACATTGTCCCCGACCGTGCCGATTTTGCGCCCTGCTGGCCGGTATTACGCCGCTGTTTTGCTGAGCACCCGCCCGCGGCCACGATGATCGTGGCAGGGCTGTTCGACCCTGCCATGAAAATCGAGATTGAGGTCACCGCCAGGTTGCCGGAGCCAGCCTGAACAGCCCGCTGCAGGCCGGTTTGTCCCTGCCCCGCCTAGATTTGTCAATAAATTAGTCTATGTATCGGTTCGTCAGAATTTTGCCGCCTTTTTCTTCTTTTGTTGATCGAGTTACCTGTTCTATAGTCCGCTAACCATTAGCATTGGCCACGCAAGCCTGAATCGATCACCTACACGGAGTTTCAGTTATGTTCGACAAGCGCAAAGAAAGTCCCGAGCCAGCGCCCAAAGTACAACAGCCCAGCACCCCACCTCCGCCACCCGCGGACAACTTCAATTCAAGGAGTACAGCAGTGATAGGCCAGACCATAAAAATCAAAGGCACCATCAGTGGTGATGAGAATCTCATTATCGAAGGTACCGTCGACGGTTCCGTTGATTTGCCCAAACATGATCTCACCATTGGCAATACCGGCAAACTCAGCGCTGACCTTTCGGCGAAAACCGTAAAGATTGACGGCCAGGTGACCGGGGACATTGCCGGCAGCGAAAAAGTCATCGTGTCAAAATCTGGACATGTTAGAGGCAATATTGTTGCACCTAGGGTAACCTTGGAAGACGGTGCCAAGTTCAAAGGCAGTATCGATATGGATCCGAACGAAAGTGCCGCACGCAATCCAGTTCCTGGTAAAAGCCAACCTAAGGCCAGTACCCCTGTAAATGAGGCTAAGCAAGAAGCCAGCTAAAACAGCTGAAGCGGCTCAACCAGCCGACAAGCCTGAGACAGTTAACAGCCGACTCCTGCCGGAAGCACTGACCGGCCTGGAGTCGGAACAGCGCCTGGCCATATTGGATCTTGGTCCAGGCGACGCCGCCACTGTCAGCTTTTTCTCCCAATTCAACGCGCGCATGTTCTTTCTGGACTTGCTGGACTGCGAAGAAATTATCGATCCGCCAGAAGATCTCAGCCTGGCTGACGCCATCAAGATTTGCCAGCGCCATATCAAATTACCCCATGACGTTTATTTTGATGTGGTTTTGTTATGGGACTACCTGCACTATCTACAGGTGCCAATGCTGGAAGCCTTGTCCGCCACATTGCAGAGCCATCTGATGCGTCACGCGCGAGGGTACGGCTTTGGCGCCCTGCATGGCGACCAGCCCTTGCAGCGCATACGCTACGGCATCGCCGGCGCGGCGGCGCTGGTCAGCCGGCCACCGGAACCACACGTGCCCTTTAAGGCGTATTCCCAGCAGCGGCTCAACGAACATTTCCTGTGCATGCGCATTGGCAAGGCTACGCTGCTGCAGGAGGGACGCCTGGAGCTATTGTTCGAAGCCAACTGAATAGGGGGTTGTTATGACACCCGTACATACCATTGCTGTAGATCACGTCTTTGCCGCCATCGCTGACCCAACCCGGCGTCAGCTACTCGAAAAGTTGTCCAACCGCGGCGCAGTCAGCGCCTCCAGCCTGTCAGCGGATATGCCAATTTCCAGACAAGCCATCGCCAAACACCTGGGCATCTTGTGCGAAGCCGGCCTGGCAACCCGCCATCGCGCCGGCAAACAGGTTGTTTTTCAGGCTGAACCGGCCCAACTGGCAGCTACGGGTCGCTGGCTGCAGCGTATGGCCACCCGCTGGGAACAGGCTGGGCTTACGATTGAACAGACTTCTGTGGCGGCCACAACAACAACGTCGGAGTAGACCGCTTATAGTCCTGGTACTCAGGATCATCACCCCACGTTTTTGTCGCCCGCGCCTCGAGCATGCGCACCCCACTGATGGCAGTGAGCAGAATCACAACAAATACAGGTGATACCAGCGTCGCCAGCTGCCATCCCTGAAGCACGGGATAACTGATAACGGCAACACCCAGCCAGAGCACAATTTCGCCAAAGTAATTTGGGTGACGCGACCAGGCCCACAACCCGGTACGGATAAAGCGGTCTGCGTTCTCAGGATGACTGCGAAATTCAGTTTTCTGGCGATCCGCCACCACTTCAATCACAAAACCAAGCAGCCAGATCGCCAGACCGCAAGCGAAGTATCCGCCCAAAGGCACTGATTGGCTGCTGGTCACTGCCGCAAGCGCACAGCCGGCCGTAATGAAGACCCAGTTACCCTGCAGAGTCCATGTCATCAGAAAGGTCGGGAAGGAATGTCGAATGGAGCGAAAACGCTTATCTTCACCCGCGTTTTTGATGCGTTTGTGCAGGAACGGACCCAGCCGCAAAGCCCATAGGCTGATCAACCCGATGAGCGCCCAGGAACGCACATCCGACGACCCCGACAGCACCCCGGCCAGCAACATCATACTGACAAAAGTGACACTGCCGGTAAGATCAAAGTTGCGCTCCGAGCGCACCGCCCAGGCATGTGCAAACATCACCCACTGCACCAGGTAGGCAAACAACGCACACACCATAAACACCGGCCAGCCGGCCCAATCCACACCATGACTGCTGCCGGCAGCCGCCAGGCCCACTGCCGCCACCAGGCTCACCAGGATGGCCACCGCCGCCACTATCCACGCTTGCTGTTCACGCTGCATCAATCTCTCCTGAGACAATCATCCACAGGCTCAGTTTAACGACCACATGTGAATAAGCTGTCAACAAATTACCCCAACGCCGCTTGAGCACACTCCCGCGCATCAGACATACTCAGGATTACGGAGCAGCAACCGGATTTATGGTCTATTTACTTCTTTTTTTCGGCATCGCGCTACTGTTATTGGGTGGCACGTGTCTGGTCAGGGGTGCGTCCGGTATTGCACAGGCTTTCCATGTGCCCCCCATGATTATTGGTTTAACCGTGGTGGCTTTTGGCACCAGCACCCCGGAATTAGTCATCAATGTTACCGGCGCCTTAAGTGGCGAAACCGATCTGGCTTTCGGCAACGCGGTTGGCTCCAATCTGGCGAACTTCGGCCTGGTGCTGGGCGTCGCCGCACTGATGTCCCCCATTTATCTACAGGGCCAGGTGGTGCGGCGTGAGGTCCCGTTCCTGCTGCTGGTGACCGCTATTCTCATGGTCATGGCGTGGGATGAACCGCTGTCAGGCACAACCCCACTGCTGGATCGCGGGGACGCTATCATTCTATTTCTGCTGTTCACTATCTTTGTCTATTTCATGGTCCGCGACGTATTCAGAGAAGAGGGAGATCCAATTCTGCAGGAAGCGCAAACTTTTCCCGTATCGGCTACCGCCAGCCAGAACAGCCACTTTGCGTTGAACACCGTCTTGCTCGTTGCCGGAATGGTGATGCTTGTCTATGGCGGGGATATGACTATTACCCAGGGATCGGCACTGGCGGCGTTGCTGCAGATTCCTGAAGTGGTCATCGGCATATTTGTGGTGGCTGTGGGCACCAGCCTGCCGGAACTGGTTACTTCAGCGATTGCCGCCTACAAGCGCGAAACCGATCTGGCGCTAGGCAATATTGTCGGCTCCAACATTTTCAATTCGCTGATGGTACTGCCCGCCGCCGCCATCATTCAACCGCTGCCAATCCCCCAGGGGGGTGACTGGGATCTGGCCGCCGGTTTCCTTTTTGTACTGGTGGTCATTCCGCTGTTTTTCTTCAGCAATGCCCGTCTCGGGCGACCTGCCGGAGCTGCACTGGTCATCGCGTATTTCGCTTATCTGGCTTTCCGTCTGAATTGAGCGTCAGCCCAATTACTCGGTGCGTGCCTTTACTAACAGCCCGGGCAGCTCATCCAGACGTTTAAGCTGATAGGTGGCGTGAGTGAAGTCCTGATCCGCGGTGAAAGGGTGATAAACAACTGCGCAGTCAATCCCCGCTGCCCGGGCAGCGCGCAACCCGCGCGCTGAATCTTCGACAACCAATGTGTTGCTGGCATCAGCACCCAGGCAATCCAGCGCGTGCAGGTAGGGGTCCGGATGGGGTTTACCGCGCGGGTAGTCCTGATTGGTCAGCACAAGTTCCACCAGCGAAACAATACCCCGACGATCACGACTGGCAGAACTTAAGGTGGGCTCCCCGTAGTGAATCAAATTAAAATCTTCCTGTTTAGCCGTCGTGACAATGGCCAGCTGACAATATGCCTTGAGTTGTTCGAGCACCTGCGGCACGCCGGCAATGCTGATATCTGCAGTGCGCAGATAACGCTGATAGAGTGCATTGCGTTCAGTCTTTTTTGCGGCGATCCGCTCAGCGTCAACGCCTGCCGCGGCAGCGGCTGTCCAAGCCGCCGTGCCTGTGGCCTGCAGAGCAAGGTACTCCGTCTGGGATAGATCAACGCCCAGCTCCTGCATTTTTTTCCGAGTTGCTCTGAAGTACAGCGGTTCGGTATCTACCAAAACCCCGTCATGATCAAACAGAATGTATTGATAGTCAGGCAATACCGCGCCATACGTCAGGCGACGCGATACTTCTCAATCTGGATATCATCTTCACCCAAGTCAGCGTAATTGTCGGTGACTCGACCACGAATAAAATCCCGCCAGGCAAAGTCGCGATAGCGCGGCTGCTCATCCCCCTGTACCCAGGGACTGATCATTGCATCGTACCTGGGCTGATAAAAGAAAGGTGTGCTGTAACGGCCGCGCTCGCTGTGGACCGGCAAAACCCGATGTACGGCCGCGGTACAGCGGTCATTGGTCCAAACCTGCAACACATCCCCGACGTTCACCACGATCGTGCCGGGGGCAGGAGGCACATCTATCCACCCCCGGGTTTTTGAGCGCGCCTGCAAACCACCATGATCATCCTGTAATAACAGCGTAATAGCACCCGGATCGGTGTGATGATGCAGCGCCATATCGCCCAGTGCAGTGACGCCGGCGCGCTCCGTGTGGGGCACAGGGTCCTGTCCCGGATAATAGTTGAGTCGCGCCGCACTGCTATGGTGTTCGCCAAATCCTTCGGCAACCATATCTTCGGCTACCTGCCGAGGCATCCCAAGACTGACAAATATCATCTGCATCGTCTGCTCAGCAAGCGTGGTAAAGCCTTGGAAAAAATCTGTCAGCGTGGATCTGAACGCCGCCCTGTGGTCCGGCCAGCGGGTCTGGCGCGACTTGTTACGCGTGATATACCCGCCCGCTTTGAAGTCAAAAACTTCTTTCTGATCCCGTTTCTGTTTCGTGAGCTCCCGGTCGTAGTAGCCCAGGGGGTTTTCCGCATCGCGGTAGACTGCGGCTTTGACCGTTCTGGGCTGCGCAAAAAAAACTGCTGACTCGGCAAACACCGCTTCGATCAACCCGTCCAACTGGTGACCGCTGAGCAGGAAAAAGCCTTGATCTTCACAGGCTACCGCCAGCGCTGCGAGTTCCGCCGGAGACAAATTTCCCGCCAAAAAACGGCTGATGTCTAAGTCTG
>JBCCUW010000278.1:0-6062 GCA_039196385.1 Pseudomonadota bacterium | reverse complement strand
TTTTCATGCGGCGCAGCTTCCGCGGTGATGCACTGTACGCGGCTGTGTTCAACGAGTATCTGTATCAGGTTTACCGCCGTGGCCACAGCGTTGAGTTTTTCCCGGAGGGCGGGCGTACCCGTAGCGGCCGGCTGTTGCCCGCTAAATTTGGTTTGCTCAAAATGACCGTTGATCATCAATTGCGCGGTCTACCCAAACCTCTCGCCTTTGTACCTGTGTATTTCAGCTACGAAAAGGTCATTGAAGGCTCCAGCTATCTGTCAGAGCTGCGCGGCGCGACGAAGAAGCGCGAATCGCTGGCCGACGTGTTTCGCAACATCAAGCTGATTCGCCAGAATTTTGGCCGGGTGGGGGTAAATCTCGGCGCACCCATCGAACTGGATCGTTGGCTGGCTGAGCGCCAGGCCGTTGATGAGCCCCCGAGCGATGCGTTAATTGAATCGTTGGGTCGCACCATTATGCGCGGCATCAACGAGCAGGCGACCGTCAACCCCGTTAACTTGGTCGCGCTGGTCACACTGGCGATGACCAACAGCGCCATTGAAGAACAGCGGTTGCTGGAGCAGATCACCTGCTACCAGCAACTGCTGAGCCAGTATCACGCCAGCCAGCCCGAGCATCAGCAGGATACCGGTAATGTGCAGGTCGACATGCAACCTGCCGCAGACATTATCGCCCACGTGGAACAGCTGGGTTTGTTGCACCGTTACAGCGAATCTTTTGGTGACGTGCTTGGCCACGAGCCGTTCGCAGCTGTGTTAATGACCTGGTATCGCAACAATGTTGTCCACACGCTGGCGCTTCCCTCGCTGGTTGCCTGCCTTGTGGTAAAACGGCGCCGACCGATCAGGCACCAGGATCTGCACGATATGGTGCGCATGATATTCCCGTATCTGGCCCAGGAACTGTCCTGCCAGGACCATAAGCACGACTTCAATCACTGTGTAGCAGTGATGTGTAAGCTGGATCTACTGATCGACAAAGGTGCAGACGGGTTGAGCCCACCCGCACCGGATGATCATCACCATCAGCAGCTGAGTCTGCTAGCCAATCTGGTATCGCACACGCTGGAGCGGATGTACATCGTTATCCAGCACCTCAGCCAGGGTGGTTACACCCGGGAATCGCTGCAGGACTCCAGCGAATTGGTCGCGCAGAAAATATCTCGTTTGTACGGTATTAACGCACCCGAATTTTCCGACCGTAAGCTGTTTGATCAGTTTATCAATCAGATGCTGAACAACGGCATCGTGACCACGCTGGCTGATGGCACGCTCACCCAGGCGCCTGCGGTAGATCAGGTGCTGCAGGCCGCGGAATCGGTTATCGACCCGCAGATACGTTTTGGTGTTCTGAACGCCAGTACAGCCCGGTCAAGTCCGGCGGACCCACCCGCTGTTGTCGAAATACGGTCTACTGGATCTGACTGACGTTGGCTTCCCAGTTCTGACCATCAAATGGTTTGATGGCCATACGGCGCCACAACTCATCATCCAAACAACGAGCGTTGACGCTGATACCCTCTGGGTGTGAGCGTGGGATGTAGAACACTTTAACCCCGCAGATTCTACAGAACAGGTGATTCGCAACGCCGCTATTGAAGCGGTATGAGGTTAACTCAGTCTCACCTTCGACCAGGGAAAACCGGTCTCGAGGCACAATCAGATGCAGGTACCCTACGCGTGCGCAGATTGAGCAATTGCACTCCGCCAGCACATGATCCGGATCACATTGGACCTCAACTCTGACGGCCTGGCAGTGACAACTGGCGCGCATGGTCTGCATGGACAATACCCTCTCAAAAATCGCAAATTACCGCTCAGCTGGGACATCAGCAAGCCTCAACTGGCCAGATAGACGTCAAAACGTACCGTCCGCCCCTTGATCTGATGTGCAGGTCGGTAGTCGCCAGTTGCCAACACTGGATCTTTTGCGCGGCGTTTCACCACCACCCGCGGCGCCACATCCAGCGCCTGGGGCAACAGCTCCGGGAGGTTCGTGGGCGCGTTGGTGCCCGCCAGGTCCTGCAGAATCTGTGCAGACAAACCCGGCAAGGCCCGCTTACGCCGCACCGGAAACATGGGGTCCATATAGACCACCCGCCATTCTGGCACCCCGACACACTCTTGCATAAAATCCAGCCCGTCACCGCGATGCAGGGCGATGGGCATGCCGCTTCGACGGACATAGTCCCACGCCATCAGCCAGATCAAGGGGTGGCGTTCAATCGCAGTGACCGTGAATCCCTGTGCAGCCAGGGTCAGACTATCCACAGCAAATCCGGCAAACATATCCAGCACCGCCCCGCGTTGCTGGCCACAGGCGGTGGCCAGTGCGGATCTACCCTGCCCGCGTCGCTGCAGACCCGCAGTCTTCAAGCGGAACGGCTGCGCCAGTTCTGCACCGAGCAACGCCAGGCCGTGCGCATCGTGCCACAACGCGTATCCACGGGTGAGCTGTGGCGGTGTGTCTGCGGTGACAGTTACCAACTCCAGAGTGGTGAGTTCTGCCTCACTGAGGCCTAATTCGGCGAGGGTCAAAGGCACGTTGCAGGTGAATAGCTTCATAGCCGGCCTGCTCGAAGGATCGGATCAGACGTATTCGTCAATCTGCGGCGCAGGCCGGGGCTGCGCAGGTGCAGCCTGTCGATTGTAGGCAAACAGCGCTGCCTCTTCCGGTGCCCGGCTGATGCGCACGGGCCTGTCCGCTGAACCGGCCTGCGTCTGGGTAGATGGCTGCGCAACCTGACGCGTCGGCGAGCGGTCAGTGAAGCCATGACTGACGGGTAGCGATATTTTCATAGCAGTTAAGCGCAGTATAGACACGCTGCCGGATCCGGCTAGTCATGGGCGGCTCAGCTGACAGTGCTCTGCTTTTTCCACGGCGAATCGCCTTGCACGTAGCTTGGTAGCGCGTATTCCGGCGCTAGGCTCATCCCGGTGTTGTGCTGCCCTTGCACAAAATCCAATACGGTATCCGCAGCCGGCTCTACTGTCTCATGCGCTATGTTTTGCAGCGATTCAGGCAGCCATTCCGGGACCTGCCCAATCACGCTCCAAGACTCAGTGTCAGCGGTCTCTATGAGCCAATCGGGTGGCGCCTCATACAATGCCGCCTCACGTACAGTCGTTACCGCCTGCCCACTGACCAGCAGATGGCTGAGATAGTAAGCCTGTCCGCGACTGGCGACCGCCACCAGACAGTTGGCCGACAAACTTCCCGCAGGCAGCTGCCGCTGGGCAGACTCAAACCAGACCCTGGCACTGGGCACCGGGAGCACCCGGGCATCCGCAACAAAGGCCAGCGCCTGCGCCACCGCAGCCGCAATACGTACCCCGGTAAAAGACCCTGGTCCACAACCGAAGCCGATCACGTCGATTTCGTCGCGGCGGCATTCAGCCGCTGCAAGCATGTCGTCCAGCATGCTCAGCAGGTACTGGTTATGCTGCCGCTTGAGGTGCCGATGATCTGCATAATCTTGTCCGCCTCGGCGCAAAGCAACGCTACAATGCGCGCTGGACGTTTCAATACATATGGTGACTGTCATTGCCTCAGAATAGCCAACCCTTGGACCTGGAGGAAGCACTAACCCGTCTGCAGCAACAGATTGTGCCCATTCATCGACACGAGCGCGTCGATCTGGTTGCAGCCCGCAATCGCTATCTGGCGGAAGTGGTTGATGCGCCGTTAGACATGCCACCTTTCGCCGCTTCAGCCATGGATGGTTACGCTGTCCGCGCCGCAGATTGGCAGCAACACCCGGACGGGACGTTTCAGCAAATTGGTGAAAGCCTGGCAGGGCATCCGTTCACCGGCACGGTAAACAGCGGCGAATGCGTGCGGATATTTACCGGAGCAATGGTACCGGCCGGTGCGGATCAGATACTTTTGCAGGAAGAAGTTGCTGACGTTGATGGTTCCGCTATCAGGTTTAACCCACACCGAGTCAGCGAAACGTACGTGAGACCCATCGGCCATGACATGCAGCACGGCCATCGCCTGCTGCATGCAGGGGTTAAGCTGAGCGCCCTGATGCAGGGTATGCTGGCCTCGGCCGGCGTCTCCTCAGTATCCGTCTGCGGCAAACCACGGGTCGGTGTCTTCTCCACCGGCGACGAGCTGGTGGATGCTGGCAACACCCTGCAACCTGGACAGATTTACGACTCAAACCGGCTGACGGTGCTCAGCCTGCTGGCCGACGATGCGCTGGAGCTAATTGACCTTGGGCGGCTGGCTGACGACCCGGCCGAGGTGCATGCAGCACTGGAAAGTGCGGCTGCGCAGTGCGATATGTTGATTACCAGCGGCGGGGTGTCCGTTGGCGATGCAGACTTTATTACCAACACGATTCAGAACCTGGGAGAGATGAGTTTCTGGCGGCTGAATCTGAAGCCTGGCAAACCACTCGCTTATGGGCGCATTGGTCAATGCCATATTTTCGGCTTGCCCGGTAATCCTGTATCTACCATTGTCACCCTGCTGCTACTGGCGCGACCTGCGCTACAGCACCTTGCCGGGGGTGAGGTCAGTACTCCACTGCGAGTGCCCGCAGTTACAACAGCATTAATGCAACACACTCCTGGGCGCGCTGAATACCAGAGCGGAGTCCTCAGCACGCAAGCCAGCCAGCTGATGGTGAGCCCCACCGGGGATCAAAGCTCAAACCGTATGACCACATTTGCTGCCGCCAACTGTTTGGCGGAAATCCCCAAAGAAGCAGGAGACCTGCCCGCGGGGAGCACGATTCAGGTGCTACCGTTTCACGGTCTGTTATGACCCGGCGGCCAGTCCTTCTGCAATATTCTGCTGGATAGCCGCCACGTCCCCGCGGCCATCCACTTCCAGATAACGAATGCCGGCGCTCGTCTTGGCGCGATAAAATTCGATCAGCGGAGCGGTCTGTTCATGGTACACGGCCAACCGTTCACGCACCGTCGCTTCGGTATCATCTTCGCGCTGCACCAGCGCCTCGCCCGTCTCGTCGTCTTGTCCATCCACTGCCGGCGGGTTGAATTCAATGTGGTAAACCCGCCCGGAGCCTGGGTGTACCCGACGCCCGGTGATGCGTTTCACCAGTTCTTCGTCGTCAACGGCAATCTCCACCACGGCATCAATACCAACATCTGCCGCATCCAGGGCTTCAGCCTGGGGAATCGTGCGTGGGAATCCGTCAAACAAAAAACCTGTGCGGCAGTCGTCCTGGGTAATCCGCTCTTTGACCAGATCAATAATAATGTCGTCCGACACCAGCGCGCCGGAATCCATGACGGCCTTGACCTTCAGCCCGAGCTCGCTTTCTGACTGCACCGCAGCCCGCAGCATGTCTCCCGTCGAGATCTGCGGAATGCCCAGGCTTTGTTTAATAAACTGAGCCTGTGTCCCCTTACCGGCGCCCGGTGGTCCCAAAAGAATTATGCGCATTGCTTCTCCAGAGCTTTTCTTAGTTTTATCTACGGAAATATGTATCCGGATCTCAGACGATTGAATCTACCTGACGATCAGATGAATCTTGTGCCAGCCCGTGGCGTGAGATTGCGGGTTTATGTTATTCAGGACCACAATCCACTTCCTGCACTCCGCTGATGTGTTCGAGATAGCTGACAAACTTGATGCTCTCACCCCAGCTGTTGAGCCGCATCTCTAAGGTAATAATAGCTTGACTGTCGGGATTACTCACCCGTCCCGTAGTCCCGGTCAAAGCAAGTCCCATATCTCCGACCAGCTGTGTGATGTCATGCAACAAACCATCGCGATTATCCGCGCGGATACGGAAACAAAAACCACGTGGAAAGGCAGCGTCGTCAACATCGCTGAATTCCAGTCGTGCCGTGCGTTCGCGGTCTTCGAGAATGGCCCGCAAAGCGGCACATAGTGAGATTTCGCCACTGCCAATATGGCGATAGAGCGTATCTGTGTCCGCACACTCAAAATGGCGGCACAAATCATCCATATCGCGTTGCGCCGGTTTGCTCAATCCCAGGCTACTCAAGCGCTTGTTGAAAAACAGCCAGCCGGTCTTCACCTGCTGAGCGGGCGCCAGATTGCGGAAATAACTGGTCAAT
>JBCCUW010000277.1:0-6088 GCA_039196385.1 Pseudomonadota bacterium | reverse complement strand
TGCCACCGTTTGAATACCCTGCTTGCTTCGGGGGCGCCATGTTATGCCACCGGGCAGAAGTTGCAACGGTTGATTTTGACATGGGCCGGAAACAGCACCGAAAACTGCGACGGGCGCAATGGCTGCTGACGGCCCTTACGGCCCCGCCAACAGATCGCCTGCGTGGCGCCCAAGGCGCACCGTGGTACGCCGGTTCAACGCAGCGTCTGCACCGGTCTTACCCGCTGTGACGGGATAAGTGGCGCCATGGAAGCGCACAACGATTTTGCGGTCACCCAGCCCCTGTTGGCGCAAGTAAGCAGCTACCGTTTCTGCACGCTGTTTGGACAGCTTGTAGTTGCTGCGCTTATCGCCGGTAGCATCCGTATGGCCGTCCACGAAGATACGCTTGATTGAAGGGTCATGGCGGACAAACGTGATGACCGGGGTCAGCGTGGCGCGCGCTGCCGCTGACAGGTCAGATTCATTCACCCCATAAGTGATCCGCGTGCGCGCAATAGCCTGCCAGGCCACGCTAACTTCGGTGCGCGCACACTGCATGAAGTCATCCACGACACCGGGAAGACCCAACGCTTTGATGTCTACCTGCAGATCACCCGCCTGCACCCGCACGTGATGGCCCTGGCGCAATGCCCACAACATCTGTGCTGCAACGTCTCCGCGTACAATGGCGCCACCACCCGGAATGTGTAACGCCCGGCCCAGCATCCGCGTCGGCGGCGGTTGATCCATCGCCTGGTCATTGCGCGCCTGCGTGTCGACCAACCAGGGTGGTCTTACAGCCAGCACTTGTATAGTCCGCGCGGCAAACAGGTCTTTGTAAGCCTGCAGCTCAAACGTAAACGTTGAATGGGCGTCAGCGACAAACCGCGCCTCACCGAAGTCGCCTAGCCGCACGCCCAGTTGACACAAACCTGCCTGCGCAGTCGTCTGCCAGAGGCCATCCCAGGTAGACCCGAAGTGTAGGTCGCGGGCTGGCTGAGCCGCCAGCGCTGTGACGGAATTCAGGGCAAGCAGCAGACAGCAGCAATGTCGGTTTAAGGTATTCACAAGCTTAAACATCGGCCGCTACGTCAATTTCTGAAGGCTTATCGTGGGCACATTGCCACAAAAATTGCTGCCTAAATCACATCTGCAGCAACGCCTGAGCGCCATAACCCACTTGCGAGCTTCATCGCGGGGGGCATACGTGAAGGCGAACTTCCTATATGGTGGTGGGATGGAATTAGCAGATAGATTTCGCGGTTATCTGCCGGTAGTCGTGGACCTGGAAACCGGTGGCTTCAACAGCAGCACCAACCCTTTGCTGGAGATTGCCTGCGCTTTTCTCACCATACGCAATGATCAACTGGTGTCCCGCAGTCAGCACGCCTGGTGTGTTGAACCTTTTGAGGGCTCAGAGGTTGACCCGGCCAGTCTGAAAGTGACCGGCATTGACCTGGAAGATCCCAATCGACGCGGCTTGAACGAGGCGGATGCGGTGGCCGATTTCTTCAAGCTGGTACGCCAGCAGATGAAACAGCACAGCTGCAATCGGGCCATCATGGTGGCCCACAACGCGGCCTTCGATCACGGTTTCCTGCACGCCGTGTGCAATCGCTGCAATATCAACCGATCACCTTTCCACCCATTCAGCACCATCGACACCGCCTCTCTCGCTGCAGTGGCGTACGGGCACACGGTACTCAGTGAGGCGTGCAAACGAGCGGGGATTGAGTTCAGCGCCCAACAGGCCCACAGTGCTGCTTATGACACCGCCTGCACCACTGAGCTGTTCTGCCAGATCGTTAACGCATGGCCTTACCGAAATTTCACGGAAGGCGGGACGACTTAGTCTCGCGGCCATGACTATTCTGCAGAATGTCAGGCATAAAACTCCTGCCATCGATCGGTGCCCCGCAGCTCACACCCAGGTATTCAACGAGACTGGGTACCACGTCGAAAGACGACCGGACACCATAACTGCCTGACTTGAAATGGTCGCCATGCCAGCATGCGACCCCGTTACCGCCGGTGTGGCCGCCAGGGCGGCGCGGCGCAACCGGTCCGATGACGTCACCATCAGGGGTCTGCAAGCTTGTCGGCGCGCCCTGCCAGACAATCACAATATCGGCTTCAGTAGAACTGACAGCCATCGGCTGACCCAAGTGAGGAACATAAGTCTGCTGCACCGCAGACTTTCCGGTGGCAGGATCAACGCAGCGACTCAGATCGGCGATCAGTTGCTGACACAAGGTGTCGTAGTCACCCGGGTCGACCACGCCATTGCGCTCGCGACCCTTTACGTTCAAGCGAATCTGGCCGTCATAAAACGCGGGCATCGCAAACGCCGGCATTTGCGGCCAGTGGTCCGCATACCAGCTGGCGGGCATCCAGCTGATATGATCTCGATGCGGCAAAGACAGAAGATGGCGTACTTTTCTGTGTAGACGCGCTGCTATGGTTTTCTTCGCTGCATGGTCGTCGAATGACGAACTGCCCGGCATTTTCTGCCAGACATGCGAGGACCACATGGGTTTCGCCTGTCCGCGCAGTTCGGCGACGGGGTCTGGGTCACTGCATTGCATTAACGGCTGCTTGAACGTCCGGCGGTATAGCCACTCTGGCAATAACGCCATGGCGGGCACATCGGATGTGTTTGTGCCCATCCCGTGCATGGAAAAAACCAGCTGCGCGCAATCGGCAAACTCTTCCAGCAACGTGCCGATCAATTCGTCAACGGCACAATAAACGCCCTCCAGGGCAGCCCGCGCTGCCGGCGCCGAGGCTTCACCGTGTAGTGGATGGCTCGGATCGACACCATGCCACAAAGCTTCAATGGCAGAATGCAATTCGCTGACCACGACCACCCCCAACTGCCAATCCTTCAACCGCTCACCCAATAGCCACTGAGAAATTTCGGTCCGCACACGGGTCGCGCGCACCAGATCTTCACCCATTTGCTGCGCAAGCTGCGGGCTCGGCCAGGTGAACCCATAAATCCAGGGTTGCGCCGGGTAGGCACCAAACCGCGCCTCAATTTCCCCGATGAGAGACGCCGGTCGGGCCGCCGGCGGCGTGCCTGGATCGTGTGCGCCCCAGCTGACAAGGCCCTGAACACGTCGCGCACGAGTCAGATCGAAATATGGGGTATCAAACACCACCGTCTTGCAATCCAACCGCGCCGCGAAAGGTTGCAGCCTGGTGGGCTCCTGGGTAAAGGCGTAGGTTCTGGGATTAAACTTCACTGCGGACCAGCGCCTGGCACTGGCAGGTTGCAGCCCGGTCGCAAAGTGTTCCCAGGCAAGCCCGGTGCGTTTGGCATCCCCATGATCCAGCTCAAGCGTGGCTGATGCGCGCACCAAGCGCTCAAGGTTGGGCATTCGATGGGACTCAAACAAACGCCGGGCAAGCGACATTTCAAACCCATCGAGACCAATCACCAGCGTTTTTTTGCTCACAACTACAGACCAAAACGCGCAACCCAGCAAAACCACTCAGCTGTTCGACGGGTACGCTCGTAAGTTAAATAGACAATATCGGCGCGTATAGTACCCTACTCGAGACTTAAAGAGGCACCCATCCACCCTCAACAATTCGAGTTGCAAGCCGCCACGAAGTCCGCACAATCGCCACGAGTATGACGTTTTAAAAGGAACCACTTATGACTCTGATGGAACTCGGCGCGCTGGGTGAATTCCTCGGCTCAATAGCAGTGCTAGCCACCCTGGTCTATTTGTCGGTGCAGCTCAGGCAAAACACGCTGTCGATTCGGGCCAGTGAAAAAATGGCCCTGGCGCAAACCTATCAGATGCGTTCTGACGCCTTGCAGATGATGATGGTGACTGCTGCTGACTCGCAGCACATCGGCAGCATCATCGTAAAGTTGACGGAAGCCGGATATCCCGAGGACGCCAGTGCCCTGGACGTGTTGAACGCGGACGAACTCGGCCGCTTTCGACTCTGGCAAATCGCCCAGCAAACCCACTGGGACAATATGTACTTCCAGTATCAACAAGGTTTTATCGACGAAGAGTATTACCAGGACTCCTTCCGGGAACGGGTGCAACGACTGGCGCCCACCTGGCGGGCGTTGAATATTGGTGTGGCCCGGAAGAGTTTTGCTGAGGAGATTGAGGCGTTGTTGCAGAAGGAAAGGACTGACGAGGCTCATTCTGCTGACCAATAGGTGCTGAGGTGGACAAGCTCGGGGGGGCTTGCCACTTAGAGATTGCCAGGTGACATCAAGCAAAATCCGGCGTAGTCTCCTAGAAACAAGAAGGTTGTAAAATAACTAGCATAAAATCGCAACTGCTCGACCAGGGAGGACCACATCATGCACGTTCGCCTGCTTATCGTTTTATTTGCCCTTTGTTCTGCACCACTGTCTCACGCTGTACTGATTGACCGGGGGATAGTCACCTTTGACCCAACTACAGGCTATGAATGGTTGGATCTAACCGCCACATTCGGTCGTTCCTACAATGATGTTGCCAGCGATCCGGCGCTCACGGCTCAGGGGTTCCGCCATGCCACGGAGGCCGAAGTTGCGGTGTTGTTTGCATCCGCCAACGTGACACCAGGCACAGCAACTATCGCCACGGCAACCAACTTTATTGAACTGTTTGGCCAGACCGCTAATTTTTTGCCCAATTCAACCATCTTTTCATTTGCTGGAGGCATCCATGATCGAGATCCGCTTGATACGGTGCGGATCAGCTACTCCAGCGTATTTCTTCAAGAACCCAATACACCAGCGGCCGGATCTGCCATCGGCATACCTTCAGAAGACCCATTCAACACCAAAGATTTTACCCCCAGCTTTAGCGGCAACTATTTGGTGCGCAGCGTACCGGAGCCTTCCGCTCTCGCGCTATTGTTGATGGGATTATTCAGCATCGGGTTGATGCGCCGTCGCAGGACCTGAAACGGGTCAAATGCAATGTATTGAAGTTTGCGCACCGAGTCGGGCGCAATCAGCTAAACGGCGCCGCACCAGCGGTGCTATAGCACTTCACGCAAGCCAAGCTGGTCCAACCACCACTGGTTAAACTGCCAGATTGATCGCTCCAACGGCGACAACCGCCCCTGCTGGGTCAGCGGCGCGGTTAGTCCCGACCAGACCAGATCATTTGCGGCAATGTCTTCCTGATGCACACCATCCACCATGGCTGCAGCACCCGCTACGATGTCCGCGTAGTCTGCCAATTGCCGCCAGTCCGCGGGTAAGCAAATATGGATGCGCAACTCCAGGCTGTGCGGGCCTTCGGGCAGAACCTGATACCAGACCAGGCTGGTGCCCTGCACACCCAGCAAAAACATCGGAAAGACAACATTGGCAAACAAGTCATCCAGCTGCCACTCTTCCAGCTGAGACGCCTTGTCCTCCCGAGTGCCAGGATGTGCGGCCGGCATATGGAGGATCGACCATGGTCCGTCATTGTCTGGAATTTTTGAGTCCCGGGCATGGAAGTTCGGCTCAAAGGTTTTGTTGTGTACGGCGATGTGGTGATACGCCTCCATGAAATTATCCACCAGCACCTTCCAGTTCCAGTCATGCTGGTAAGTGAGGGTTTTCGCGATGCGCATATCAGCAAAGTTAAACGGTGCAATAAAATGACTGAACGTTTCCACTTGAGGCGCAAACGGCGTGGGCTGCGCCGCAAAGTTAGCCATCACAAAACCCTGCCAGATTTCCACCGCCGCCTGGGGAAGCTGCAACTGCTCAGCACTGAAGTCAGCCGCGCCGTTCATCAGTGGCGCACTTTTAAGCTGCCCGGTCAGATCGTAGGTCCAGGCATGGTAGGGGCAAGTAAACTTGTTGCGATTGCCGCAGCCGTCAATCAGCGGTGCTGACCGGTGCAGACACACCCGCGACATCACCCGCACCTGACTATCCCGGTCACGCACAATCAGCAACGGCTGACCCAATAGATCCAGGCTCAGATAGTCGCCGGGGTTGGCAACCTGCTCCACCCGCGCCACAGGATGCCAAACGTCCCCCAGAAAACGCTGCACTTCGCGTGCATAAACGACCTCACTGGTATACGCCGACGTGGGCAGGGTATATGCCTCAGACAGCGGAGCGCTGATTCTCGCCAATTGCTGT
>JBCCUW010000276.1:0-6111 GCA_039196385.1 Pseudomonadota bacterium | reverse complement strand
GGAAGAGCTGCGTACGCTGACCACACAACACCAGCAGCTGGTAGCTGATCACACACAATTGCAGGCGCAAAAAGACGAACTGCAGGCGGCGCAGAATACCTGGCAACAGGCCCAGGATGACATGCTGGCGCGGGTGAATCGCGCAGAGCAGAGTAAACACGAGCTGGCTGTAGAATTTCACGCGCTTGTGGAAACAAACAGTCAATTAAGCGCGGAAGCTGAACAGGTTGCCGCGGAACGCGCTGATCAATCTGCCTTGGCAAACAATCTACAGTCTCTGCAGGCGTCGAACGCCGGGTATGCAGCGGAACTGGATCGATTGCGCGCTGAATTGGCGGAGCAACAGCACAGTGCCACCGAGGCCGCTGACCCAGGGCTGCAGGCAGAAGTTGAGCGGCTAACGGAATGTCTGGCGGCGGCGCAGGACACCCAGAACAACCGGGAGGTAGAACGTCGCGAACTCAGCGAGCAACTGTCCACCCTGCAGAGTGATAATGCGCGTCTCAAAAGCCACCTGGCGGATCGCTCAGAATTGGTACAACAGTTGGAGCGGGAAGTGCAGAAAATGCAGCAGAGTAACCAGCAAACTCTGCCCGATCAGGCGGCTGCACAACACGACGACCTGCAGCGTCGGCTGCTGGAGTCTGAACGGCGTGTCGATACATTCAAACAACATGCTCAGATTCTCGAAGAAAAGCTGAGCAACCAACAACACACATTTGAAGAAGTGGAACGTGAGTTGGTAGAGATACAGGATCGCTATGCGCAGCTTAACAAGCGGGCGGAAGGTGAAGCGCGACAGGCGCGGGAACACCAGGCGGATCTTCAATTGCGGCTGGAACAGGCGCAGGACGGTGCGCAGAACTATCAGCAGCGCAACGAAGCATTACAACAGACGGTCAGGAGTCTCGAGAACGTCGTCGACAAGTTACAGGGCACGGCCGGGGTGGCGGCTGCAGCCACAGATGGCGGTGATGATTTAACCCGCTCCGAAAATGATGCCTCGGCTAATGCGCAGTTGACCGGAGATAGCCAGTCAGAACTGCAAAAACGTTTGATGATCCTGACGCAGGAGGCAGAAGATCTGCGTTGTCAGAATCAAGCTCTGGCCCAAGCGTTGGAAGTAGCAAACCGTCCGGAAGATGATTTTACCCAGATCAGGGGAATTGGTGACAAGCTGGCTGATCAAATACGCGAAGCGGGTTATACAACGTTCCAGCAGATTGCTGAACTTAACGACGATATGTTGAGTGACTCGGAACACCCTCTGCACAGTTTCCGTAGCCGCATTCTGCGTGATGAGTGGATCGCGCAGGCGCGTGGGTTCGCCGCGTCAGACTAACGCGCCGCTATTTCGGACAAAATATTCTCCCACTGCTCGTAGAGCAACATACATCCTGCGTCGGGAAAACGCTTCTGGGTGTAGCTTGTCGCTGTCAACGTGCTGGCCATGGCATCTGCATCTGCCAGACTGTCCTGGTTGCCATGCCACAGGCTGATTGGCGCGCTGATGGAGGCCAAAGGGATGGTCTCAGCATTGCTGAAGCAGCGGATCTCACCAACGATTCCTGCCCCGGATACGGTGAGATTCTCCAGTGCGGATCCCACCAAGTGGTTGAGTACGTCGGGGTTGGTTTGCAGAAACTGCCGATCATTGGCGCTGGCGCCGTAAATACTCATGATCACTGGGCGCAGCAGTTTCTCGTTGGCGCGGTTTTTGACAATGTTAAAAAATGTGGAGAGTAGCCATGGCTGTTCAATCAGGCGGCGGCGCAGAATAGCGAGTGGGCTTTGCTCAGTTGGCGAGAACGGTACTGGGGCGCGCCCGGACACTAGCGTTATGGACTCTATGGTGCAGTCTGGGACCAGATTCTGATCGTCGCTGATATGTGCTGCGGCGCCCAGTGCATGACCCGCGCCCGATAAGAAACCCAACAAATGTGCTTCGCGCACATCAAGATCTCGCAGCAAGTGGGCAATGTCCGCTGCCGTGTGGCCGAAGTTGTAGTGATCGAGCGGATCTGAAAAGCCGGACCCAGGGCGTTCGGGGGCGATGATTGTGAGACCCAGGCGGTCAGCCAGGGCATTTGTGCCAGGTACCAGCCTGGATGTGCCCGCACTTTCGTGAAAATAAACGACAGTTTTGGCGCCCTGGCCGTAACGGCGATACGCTATGCGCCGAGGTGTCGAGCCTGGCGCAGCAACAATGGTGAAGTGGTGGCCTGCGTAATTCTGCGGGGCCAGCGTGGATGTTTCGTCGTGGCTCATCACGGCCATAATCACGTTGAGCTGCGTCATCATCAAAATCAGATCGCTCTGGCGTTTGATGCCGGTTTTACCAAACACGGCTTGCAGATGATTGCGCGCGGTATTGGTGCTGATGTTCAGTGAGCCGGCCACTTCTTTCAGCGACAGTCCCGCGCTCAGGCGTTGACAGATTGCGGTTTCAGCGGCTGTGAGTCTGAAGCTGGCCTGCATGACACGTCGCGCACTGTCCCCGGCAGCGTGGTCGGCCACCAGCAGGCCGTAGCGTAAGTTGGCTTGTTGTGCGGGTCGCCCAGCCAGCAGTGCCGCAGGCAGGTGCGCTGCATCCACCAGATAGCCATAGCGGGGCGCTTCTTGCGAACTCAGCAGCTCCACGAGAACTTGTCGTTGGTCATCTTCAGCTAACTGTGCAATCCCTTGAGAAAAATTGTCATGCGATCGCCTGTTGGTAAACACCAGTTGGCCGTTGACAATACTGCAATGGTTTGTCAGCGTGTCGGCATTCTTGTTATGCGCCAGGACTTGATAATTGTTGTCGAGCAGGAAATAGACGCAGCCTGGTGTGCGCGCCGGGGGTTCGCCGCCGAGCTGCCACGACAGCGATTCTGCACGGCTCAAGGCGGCCAGGAACGCAGTTGGATCAGTCTGCGCCAGCGCTTGACCGCGTGCATCCAGTTCGTTGGCAAATTTGTGCCACTGGGTCGGATCGATGGCAAAACGCAGTAGCGCATCAATTAATCCCGGGGGCACGTGCTCCAGTTCGTTTAGTTCTAATTCTTCCGGGTGTTCCAAAATGCAGCGCGTCCTGCAGCGAAAGGGTTAGCGGAGCCGCCTTTATGGGTGAAGTGGCGGACTTGTGAATGACAGCATACTCGACATTTGTGTGCTTGTGAGACGCTAATTCATTGAAAATACCTGTTTTTACATTCTCTTTAAGGATGGCTATTATCCGCACCTACTCGTGTTTCGACACATCATGGACTAGTGTCGATATTACCGAATCAGTAGAGCCTGGGGATGGCGAAGCTGATCGCGGTGGAGACTCATGTGGAGCATTCTGAAATGTCAGAGGGTAACGACAAGAGTGGGGAGCACTCAGTGAGCCAGCGACGGCCACCATTGTCTAACACAGACACCCGTGTAGACACAGGCGGAGACGATCAGGTTAACCGGCGGTCCGCTGACGACCGGCGCGCGACTGTTGACCGGCGCCGTAGCGCGCGGGGCTTGTTTGAGCTGCGTGCGCGTCGTGATCGCATTGTGGAAGATCGGCGCCAGTTGGAGCGACGTGACAGCGGTAGATTTCGACTCGCTTTCTGGCGCCGTTTGAAAAATACCTGAGCGCCGTCGTGTAGCGCTCCATCCGTAGCCAACCTGTATGGCGAGCGTAGGCCGCGTTGCTCCTGTTAAACTGTTCCCTGTGTAACTGTTTGAGGTGTTATGCAAGCTGTACAGCCCCCTGTCCGGAAATGGTCCAGACTTAACCATCTGTTGTTTCTGCAGAGCATTTACCTGCTGTTGTTTGCGGCGCCCCTGTCTGCTGAATTCACGTCTGCTGATTCCGCGTCTACCGATTCCGCAGGTGTGTATGGTGTGTGTGCAACCTGTCATGGCAGTGCGGGTGAAGGCAACCAGGCAATGCAGGCGCCACGCCTGGCCGGCATGGAAACCTGGTATCTGCTGACCCAGATGCGCTTGTTTCGCGAAGGGGCAAGGGGCACTGCGCCTGGCGATATGTATGGCATGGTGATGGCCACCACGGCAAAGCGCGCAGACCTCGCTGATCCAGTCGTTTTGTCATCGCTGGCAAATTACGTTGCGCAAATGCAGCGCGATTGGCCGCAGCAGACCATTTTCGGGGATGCGGCAGCCGGGGAGGGCCTTTACCGCAGCTGTATCCTCTGTCACGGTGACCGGGCCCAGGGCATCGAAGCCATCAGCGGACCGCGTCTGTTGGGTCTGGATGACTGGTACTTGCGAAGTCAGCTACAGAAATTCAAATCCCGCCAACGCGGGTATCATAACTCTGACCATGGTGGCCGGCAGATGCAGCCCATGGTATCGGTACTCGCGGATGACAAAGCGATCGACGATGTTGTGACGTACATTGGCAGTTTGCGCTGACGCGCTTGCGTACGTTTATGGCAGCCAGTAACTGTTTAACTATTTCTCTTGCCGCACTGACGGCAAATTACCGCCAGCTGCAGGCAGCCGCACAGGGCGAAGTGGCTGCTGTGGTTAAGGCAGACGGTTATGGGCTGGGCGCACCGGCCGTGGCTGGACATCTGGCCAGCATCGGATGCCGCGAATTTTTTGTTGCAACGGCAGCTGAAGGCCAGCGCCTTAGGCGGCAGCTGCAGGATGCGGTTATTTATGTTCTGGAGGGCGTCTTACCCGAGTCGTTACCGCTACTGGTTCAGGCGCGGCTGATTCCCATTCTCAACAGCTCCGACCAGGCTGAGTTATGGGGCGACCAGACTCTGCCTGCGGGCCTGCATCTGGATACCGGCATGCAGCGCCTGGGTATGGATGCGGTACAGGCCTTAACCGTGCTTGCTAAATGCAACGTGACGCTTCTGATGACGCATCTGTCCCGTGCCGATGAACCGGCAAACGCATTCAACGCGCTGCAGGTCGAACGCTTTCAAGCGCAGGCGACACAATTGCTCAATGCAGCTGCAGAACCCCGCAAGATCCGTCTCAGTGTCTGCAACTCCGCGGGGATGCTGCAGGGGTTTGGCCCAGAACATGTGGGTCGGGCGGGGATTGCCCTGTATGGCGGGAACCCATTCAGCGAACTCGCAAACCCCATGCACCCGGTAGTCAGCCTGACTGCTCAGATTCTTCAGACCCGGCACGTGGAAGAGGCAACGCCTGTTGGTTACGGGGGTACTTACGTAACGTCTCAACCGCGACGTCTGGCCACTCTGGCGGCGGGTTATGCGGATGGCGTCCCGCGGCTGCTCTCAAACCTGGGACGAGTATGGGCGCAGCAACGTTATTTCCCTGTTGTTGGCCGAGTAAGCATGGATATGTTGCATATTGATGTGACGGACGCGCCTGAGCTTCAGCCAGGAGACTGGATGGAAGTCATGGGCCCGCACGTGTCCATCGATGAGGTGGCCGGGCACGCACAAACGATCAGCTACGAAGTGCTGACGGGTTTGCGTCCTCGCGGCGACTGTTTATGGGTTGAGCGGTTGCTCTGACGAATAGTTTTCATCGAACGGCACGCCCCGACCGCGCAGATCCTGATACAGCTGAAAATCTTCGCGCGCTTCCGCGTAACGTCCAAGGCCCCGCAATGCCAGAGCCCGGTTCAGGTAAACCGTCGCCTCCGCAGCCAGGTCCAGCGGTAATTGCAGAGCAGAATTATAAGCGGCTATGGCGCCGTTAAAGTCTCCACTTAAAAGGCGTACGCTACCCAGATTGCCTTGCACCAGCGCGTCCTGAGGATTGTTGTCCAGCGCAGCCTGTATGGCCTGCGAGGCTGCGGCTGCCTGACCGCGACGAGCCCACTGCAAAGCCAGTACGCTGTGTATCTGAGCGCGCAGGTCCGGTGTTGTTGCGGCCGCCAGCGCTTTTTCGCAAGCGGTGGTGGCTGGCGGGCTGAGCGCCAGCGAGTTAAAACAGGTGCGGCTGAGCGTATCGGGTAGGGTTGACGTCGGGACAGCCTCGGACGGTTCAATGAGCGTGGGTGATTGCCATGTTTGTGCCCACGTGGATGTGCTCAACATGAGCATCACCGCCGTCAGCGCCCGGGTTGCGTGACGTGTAGAGCGCATGAACGACCGCGGAACGCTGGTGCCGTGGTATCCGGTATCAGCCTTTGTCACTGCCTGGGCT
>JBCCUW010000275.1:0-6131 GCA_039196385.1 Pseudomonadota bacterium | reverse complement strand
GCGTCATCACCGAATCTTACGTCTTTAGCGCTCATCGCTTATTCCTCAAAATCTTTCTATGAAATGTTGAAATTCTGTCTGTTGCGAGGCGCTGAGTGGTTGATGCTGTGTGCAGCACCCTCAGCGCGCACGGCCTGTTCAGCCTTCAAGCACGCCAAAAATTTCGCTCTCACTCAGAATCAACAGTTCTTCACCGTCAATTTTTACTGTGCTGCCCGCGTACTGGCCAAAGATGATTTTGTCGCCGACTTTGACGTCCAGCGCGCGTACATCACCGTTATCGTTTACTTTGCCGGTACCCGCAGCAAGAATTTCACCCTGCGAAGGCTTTTCCGTCGCAGAATCAGGAAGAACAATGCCACCAGCACTGGTGGTTTCTTCTTCCAGGCGCCGCACCACTACACGATCGTGTAAAGGACGAATATTCATTAATCCAAATCTCCCGTTGCTCCAAAAAATGGACCTCCGGACTCACCATTGAGGCCGGAAATTTTTCAGTTAGCAGTCTCCCTTGAAGACTGCTAACGCGAAGGACCGATATCATATGGCCGCTTTTTTGAGTTTCAATACCCTGGCAGTAGAAATTTGGGAGAAATTGCGATGTTTGGGGAAAAACCGGGAAATCCGGGTGCCTGAGCGCAGGTCGATTCAGGGGCGACGTTCGAAATCCCCTTCAATGGTGACCGGGCCATTGCCTTCCCTGCCTTCACCACTGCGGGGGGGTGCTGCAGAGTCGGGTCTGTGTAACGGGTCTTCCTGATTGAATGTCTGTGTATAAGCCGCTGATTGCGCTGACACCTGCACGCGTTTGAGCATTTGCCCGGCAATCGCCGCACGGCTGGGCGGAAAGAGCAGCACAAACCCTACCGTGTCGGTCACAAAACCCGGCGTCACCAGGAGCGCGCCGGCCACCGCCAGCAGAATGCCTTCAGCCATTTCCCGGGCCGGTAATTGTCCGGAATCAAGCCGCTGCATACCCCGGGTCAGCGTGGCCAGCCCCTGCCGCTTCAACAGCGCAACACCAATGACTGCAGTTAACATGACCAGGAATATGGTTGGCCAGACATCTATGTAGCCAGCCACCTCGATCAGCAGGTACATTTCTGCAATGGGCGTTAAGAAAAAAATCAGTAACCAGGGCATCAAACAACACAAATCGCCGAGACCCGGTAAATCTGAGGGCTCGGCGGGCACAAATCAAGTGCGCCGCCGGCATGATCAGCCGTCTAATGCTCACCCCGAGATGCAGGAACTGATTTGGCAAGTCGTCGCCATGATTCCCCGGGGCAAAGTCGCCAGCTATGGGCAGATTGCGGCACTGATCGGTTTTCCCAGGCACAGCCGTTTTGTCGGCGCCACTTTGCGCCGTTTACCGCGGGACACACGCCTGCCCTGGCACCGGGTCGTCAACAGCAGCCTGAGAATCAGTCAGCGCGGTGGCGGAGAAGCCCGCCAGCGGCGTCTTCTGGAAGCAGAAGAAGTGACGTTTATCGGTGATCGCATCCTGCGCCAGCATCGCTGGGACGCCCAGGCATGAGCGTGGTCCAGCTGGCACAAGCGAGTCAGCAGCCGCTCAAGCAGACGAATCCGGTGCAGCCGGCTCTTCCGCAACCGGGTCAGGCGGACTGTTCCAGGGCGCAACCCAGAACAGCAATACCATGCCCGGTACTGCCAGCAAGGCACTGAGGTAGAAGTAGTCCGTCCAGCCGATACTCTCGACGAGCAGCCCGCTGACACTCGTAGACAGTACGCGCGGCAGCGCAGCCAGAGCGGTGAACAGCGCAAACTGGGTCGCCACCGCCAGTCTGGAGGTCTCTCGCGCGAGAAACGCCAGCACCGCTGCCGTACCCAGGCCCACGCCGAGATATTCCGCAATCAGCACCAGCGCCAGATCATACAGGTCCGGCGCAGCCAACTGCGAAATCCAGGCAAAACCGAATATGGTGGCCAGCTGGATCACACCAAAACACCAGAGCGCGCGATTGATGCCAATTTTGATCACAATCAGCGCCCCGATAAAACCGCCAATGATGCTGGGCCACAGGGCAGCGTTCTTGGCCACGGCACCAATTTCTTCCAACTCGAAGCCCAGATCAATGTAAAAAGGGGTGGCCAGCGCGGTGGCCATGTTGTCGCCAAACTTGTACAGGAACATGAATGCAAGCACGGCCAACGCAGGACCCACTGCGCGACGTGTAAAGAATTCCTGAAAGGGCTTAACCACCGCTTCCGCAAGCGTGGTGGGCAACTGCGGTGGCGGTTTGGATTCCGGCACCAGAAAAGTTACAAGCACGCCAATCAGCATGAAGCCGGCCATAATCGGAAAATTGATCTCCCAACCCAGCGTACCGGCCAGAATGAGCCCAAGTCCCCCGGGAATCAGCCCGGAAATTCGATAAGCCTGAGCAAAGATAGTGTTGCCCATGGCCAACTCACCATCTGTTTCGAGAATCTCGCGACGATAAGCGTCCAGCACAATATCCTGAGTGGCGCTGAAGACGGCTATCAGGCAGGACACCCCGGCGATCCACCAGAGATCCAGTGCCGGTTGAAATACCGCCAGACTGGCAATGCTGGCAATCAGCAGTAGCTGGGTGACCAGCATCCAGCCCCGGCGCCGTCCAAGGAATGGAAACTGATAGCGCTCCAGGAGCGGTGACCAGAGGAACTTCAGCGCATAGGGGTACTGGACCAGGTTGAAGAACCCAATTGCAACCAGACTGACGCCTTCCACCCGCAGCCACGCAGGGACCAGTTGCATGATGAGATACAGCGGCATGCCGGAGCTGATACCGATGCCGACGCAGATCAGCATGCGCCGGTTAAAGATCTCCGCGTAGTTGATGTTGAATAAGGTCAAAGATCAGTCGCGAAAGTTATCGAACTGCAGCGGGGTATCAAGCTCCAGCTCTCGCACCGCCGCCATGATGGCCTGCAGGTCATCACGCTTCTTGCCGGTGATACGGACTTTTTCCCCGTTAATCTGCGCCTGCACCTTGCGTTTGCTGTCTTTGGCCAGCCGGGTAATCTGCTTCGCTGTGTCACGATCAATGCCCTGGCGCAACCCAAATGTCTGACGCTTAACATTACCAGCGCCCTCAATAT
The DNA here is from genome assembly GCA_039196385.1 of Pseudomonadota bacterium. Taxonomy (GTDB): domain Bacteria; phylum Pseudomonadota; class Gammaproteobacteria; order Pseudomonadales; family Azotimanducaceae; genus UBA4421. The sequence goes on along the minus strand of JBCCUW010000275.1, from coordinate 3,026 downwards.
TGCCAGGGTCCAGGCAGCGGCTGTCCACACCGCGGGCGGCAATCTTGTCGCGCAGAATGTCTTTCAGCTGACCTATCTGAAACTCTTCCGGCGCAGCAATCAGAATACGCTCGTCCTCAAGGGATATCTGCGCGTCCACGCCGCGAAAGTCGAACCGGCTACGCAGCTCACGCGTGGCCTGATCCACGGCATTGCGGATTTCCTGCAGATCTACTTCTGAAACGATATCAAACGATGGCACATTAACCTCACTTGCCGATACTTTGCACGAAGTGGTTCCTTGACATGTGGCCGGGGCTCGCATATCAAGAGCAACCCACTCAGGTAACACTTGTCCGCACGATACATGTCACCCACAGACATTCCAATATTGGTTGTTGATGACGCTAAATTTTCCAGCGCCATTATCGCCAAGGTATTGCGCAGCGGCGGCTTTACCAACGTGCGTTTCACCAACAATCCGCTGGAAGCGCTGCGCTCTGTCGAAAAGCGTCCGGCACAGATCCTGATCGCCGACTGGCTGATGCCCTCGATGGATGGTCTGGAACTGACCCAACGGATTAAAAAACGCGACAAGCAGAGCGACCACTTCACCTACGTGATGCTGATGACGGCGCGGGATGATAACGACGCCATGAATCACGCCTTTCAAACAGGTGTGGACGACTTCATTAACAAGGCACATTTGCGCGCCCAGCTATTCTCGAGAGTGCTCGCCGCGGGTCGCGTCAGCAACCGCCTCAACGAGCTGATTAAGACGAATCACGTGTTGCAGCGCAAAGTTAAAGATCTGCAGACCAGTGATCTGGTTGACCCGGTCACCGGCCTCGGCAATCAGAAGTTCAGTCTGGAAAGGCTGTCGGCTGCCCTTGAAGAGTCAAAGAGCCGGGGCGGCACTGCTTGTCTGCTGCTAATCGGCATCAACAATCTGGAAGTTGTCAAAAAGCAGTATGAGTCAGGCAGCATTGATGAACTAATGTCCGGCATTGCCGCAAAAATCCGCCAGCTGGTCCGCCCGCTGGATATCGTCACCCACCCGGAAAGCAACATATACGCCGTTATCACCATGCAGGATTCGCTGAAAACCTGCACATCACAAAGCTTCCGGCGTATTTTTGACAGCCTGTACATGCACTCTTTTAAAACGTCGGAAGGTTACATTCCCATTGTAGTGGGCGTGAGCATCAGCGCAGCGGATAGCACCACCGGCCACCCTTCTGCCAAAGATTTCATGAGCTATGCGTACTATGGCTTGAGCCGCAGTTTCGAAACCGGTTCAATTGTCGTGCAACCCTACGACCCCAACAAACATCTGGCGCTGCTCAACAGCTGAGTGGCACTCTGCAGGAGATAAAGCGTGGCAAAACACAGGCTCACCAAGGTGACCACCCGGGCTGGCGATAAAGGCACAACCAAGCTGGCCACCGGCAAGACGGTGACGAAAGACCATGCCATTGTCCTGACCATGGGCAGCATCGACGAGCTGAACGCCTTTGTGGGTTCGCTGCTGAGCGTGACCGCAGCTGATCACCAGGTACCATTGAAGCAGATTCAGCAGGATCTGTTCGACATGGGCGCGGTATTTGCGATGGAAGGGAGTTTCGACCCACCTGCACTGGACGCGCTGGAGAACTTAACCGCAACGCTGAACGAAACGTTGCCGCCACTGACCGAATTTGTTTTACCGGGTGGCGGCGAAAGCGCGTCACGCAGCCACATCTGCCGCACTGTATGCCGTCGCGCAGAGGCGCAGACCTGGGCGCTGATCAACGCGGACAGCCCGCCGGCTTATAGCGCCTGCGCGCAGTATCTCAATCGTTTAAGTGACTACTTCTTTGTGCTGGCCAGGGCGCTGACCGAAACCGCTGAGGAACAGTGGCAGGGCCCGGATCGCGGCAGTTAGGCGCTGTTTTAAAGCGCCATCCGCCGAATATCGCTGAGCACGGTGGTGAGCATCAGCATAAACCTGCCGCCATCCGCGCCATTAATGACCCGATGGTCATAAGACAGCGATAGAGGTAGTACTTTGCGCGGCACAAAGGCAGAACCATCCCAAAGCGGTTTGGTCTGCAGTTTGGCCACACCAAGTATGGCCACTTCGGGGGCGTTCACAATGGGCGTAAAGCCGGTGCCACCCAAGGCGCCCAGGCTGGAGATACTGAATGTACCGCCCTGAACATCATCCATACCCAGCTTCTTGTTGCGCGCTTTTTCAGAGAGCTCAGCAATTTCCGCACTGAGCGTCCAGAGATTCTTGGTATCCGCCTGACGGATCACCGGCACCACCAGACCTTCCGGCGTATCCACCGCCATCCCGATGTTGATGTAGTCTTTCACCACCAGCTGCTGACGATCTTCGTGCAGGGATGAGTTGAACATCGGGTACTCGCGCAGGCAGTGGCAGCAGGCCTTGACCAGAAATGCCAGCGGCGTGAGTTTGACACCCTTCTGCTCGGCCTCCTGCTTGAGCGACTTGCGGAATTCTTCCATGTCAGTGATGTCTGCTTCATCATGCTGGGTGACGTGAGGTAGGTTCACCCAGCTGCGGTGCAGATTATCCGCACCGCGTTGCTGAATTCTGGTGAGCGGGGTCAGCGTGACCGGTCCAAACCGCGCATAGTCGACGCTGGCCACTTGAGGCAGGCCAGCGCCTGCTCCCTCACCGCCCGATTTACCCAGGTTGTTTTTCACATAAGCTTTGACGTCGTCCTTGGTAATGCGTTGACGATTACCGGTGCCGGTGACGTGACTGAGATCAACGCCCAGCTCTCGAGCCAACCGCCGTACCGCGGGACCCGCGTACACTTTCGCCGCTGTGGCCAAATCCGGCGCACCGTTTTCCGCGTCGACGTTCACCTTGGGCGCATTCGCGCCCGCCGCCTCTTGCGGTGCGGGAGCAGGTTCAGGGGCAGCAGGCGGAGCCGCTGTCGGTTCCGGGCGGGCAGCTTGCCCACCTGCGGGTTCAGCCACGGATTCTGCAAGCACTCTGAGCGTGGCAATGTGCGTGCCTTCTTCCACTTGCTGGC
>JBCCUW010000274.1:0-6136 GCA_039196385.1 Pseudomonadota bacterium | reverse complement strand
TCTAGTTCCTGTCCCATGGTGTCCGGCAGAGGTAGGCCTGTAGCGCAAGGCTAATATCTGTAATCCAATGAGATTCATCCCCGAAGACCCGGTCATCGCTTTTGTTAACTACCTACTGGAAGACTATGGCGACGAATGGCTGACCAAGGCCATGTTTCACTACCGCTGGCACTATGCAGAAGACATCGCCATGGCCGGGTCAGTGCTGCCGCACTACGCAGACGTGAGTGTGCCGGATGCACAGATTGCCCAAATGCAGCAGGCGTTTTCGGAACGGCAAATATCCCGGCTGTATGTCGTGGGCTCCAACCCGCAAACCGCATCGGTCATCGAGGCCAGCTATCAGCGCTTTCTCGGCTGTCTGAATGCCCACCTCAAGGAGTTCCCCTTTTTACTTGGCCATCGTCCCGGCTCTGCGGACTTTGCCTGCTTTGGTCAGCTGACTCAGCTTGCGCAGTTTGATCCCACACCGGCAACGCTGACAGCACGAGATTACCCCCGGGTGCATGCCTGGGTCAGCAAAATGGAAGACTTGTCTGGACTGGATCCACAGGCAGATGACTTTTTTGCACCGGGAGAAATACCGCAGACCCTGCTGGCGCTGCTACAAGAACTCGGGCGGACTTACGTGCCCGTGATGCTGGCTAACGCCTCAGCTCTGGATCGGGGGCTGGCACAGGTGGAAGCGGAAGTGGACGGACAGCCCTGGGTGCAGGAGCCTTTCCCCTATCAGGGCAAGTGTCTGCAATGGCTGCGCATCGAATACGCGCGGTTATCTGCGGATGACCGTGCGCGCGTAGATACGCTGCTGGACGCCAGCGGCTGTGCAGCCCTGGTCGTGCGACCGGATGCCGCAAGCTAAGTCTTCGCAGCCGCGTCAGTCAGGCCAATTTTGTCAAAGTAGCGTCGCACGGGATCGATCCAACGGGCGTGTTGGGCCTGGCGTGCGGGAAGTTTCTGCACCGCCTGGCGCAGGGCTGGAATGTTCTCCAACTTAAGTGTGCGATAAGGGCCAGGGTCAGTGCTCGCGGTGCAGACGTAATCAATGTACGCGTCCAGTAGCCTGCGCAGTTCAGCCAGCTCACTGCAGGGTTGGCCGGACTCATCCGCCGCGCGCTGTATACGCAACACGTTTTCCTCCAGCATGGCTTTGTCCCAGGCTTTGTGGCGCGCTTCGTCATGGTGGTGGAAGCGGTGGATATCCTGTGCGGTGCGGTCGAGATCAGGATGGTCAAAGGCGATTTTGTTAACGTAACCCAGATAGTTCTCCAACACCCAGATACGCCCGTAGTACAACGCGTCCTCTGCTTCGATGCTTAACTTCGGTACCTGCACGACAAAGTTACGGTCGCGCTTTACGGCGCCGCCGTAACGCACGCAATATCCCGCTAGCATGTAGGTATGGGCATTTTCTTCGTGGATGAAGCGCTGCAGGTAAGTGCTGCTGACCGGATCTTCACCCGCGCGTTTGTCACGGTACAGACGCGGCTCCATTTCTGTTACCAGGGCTTGCTCGCCGTGTATATTGAAAGAAAAAAAATGCAGACCTTCTTCCAGCGCTAGCTGCCACTTTTGCGCGTCGCTCAGTTCGTTGTACAACGGATGATGATAGAGTGAGATCAAGTCTTCCGGGAACTGCCACCGGTCGCTGTTCAATGTGTCCTGGTAGGTCACTCTGGTGAACGGATCATATTTGTGGTTGTCCGTGCCGCGGATCAGTTTGCGGGCAACTTTCAGATACTCGCGCTCCGGGGATGCAGGTGGTGTTGATGTCATATCTGCTGCGGATTGCTTATGAGATAGGTCGTTGCAGAGATAATATCTGCCGGATGTGTGGTCAGATGCTGCTCGAACCATCTCACGTATGACTGGGTGAGGGCTTGTTCTGCCGCTTGACTGTTCGACTCTGCAGCAAAGTCCGCATCAGGCTCATCCAGCTGAGCACCGACCAACAACTGCAGTCTGCGCTGGCTTGTGCTCCAGCGAGTCAGTGCCGGAAATACTCTGGCCTTGGCGCGTGTGGCGAGCATGGCTGAGCCGCGCCGCAGCGCGATGTTTGTCCCCATAAAGCTCACCTCTACGGTTGAGCCGCCGCTGGTGCCGTCCAGATAGTTGGCGACAATGTTGCCCTCACGCATATGTCCGATCGCTGATTTAAGCAGCTTCGCGTTGTTTAGTGCGGTTGCCGATTCGGCCTGATCCGTTAAGAAAGCTGGTGCGCCAGCCGACTCTGTCTTAAACGCCCGTTCGCTCTTGATCAAGCGAATGTCAGGCTCAAAAACCGACAACGCGGGAAACACGCCGCGCATAAGGCCCGCGTGCCAGAATAGCAGCAGGGTGGGTTTACGCTCAGCACGGGCGGAGAGGAATTCGTCATGCAGGTTGTACTCGAACAATCTGGACGCACTCTCACGTCCGCTCAGTCTCAAGCGCAACTGCAAATAGCGGTCGGCGAGCCTGTTCTGATTAATCTGGTCCTTCAACAGATGCCTGTTAATAGGTGGGACGCTGGGCTGGGTGGCCAGTGTGCGGGTCAGTTCATGCGCGCGCTTACCGGCTGTGCGACTCATGGACATCAGCCACGCGCCCAGGCGACTGGTGGATGCAAACAGGTGGGCTTCTGAGCTTGCTAAGTGTCCCGTGGCAGCCATGGCGGCATCCATCGTTAACCCGCCGGGGTAGCGCAAATAAATTCGTTGTAGATCGTATTGATGTCGCGGAAAGTCTCCGCGTCAAGCTCTTCTACGTCGATTTCCTCGCCGGACAGATCTTCAATCAGAAAGATCAGCTCCAGAACGCCTGCAGAATCCAGATGACCGGATTCGATAATGGGTGTGCTGAAGTCCAATGGTGCCGTCGGGTTCTTGGAGTTATTGGAAATCCAGTCCTGCAGCGCCTCGCGGGCATCCGGGGTGTTCATAGAACTCATTTTCGCACCTTCTTGTTTTTTGCTCAGACCCTAAGCATCTCGTCAAGAATATTAACAGAATATAGTGTGTTTGTCTGGTGGCTCCAGTGGCCTAATAGCCAATCAAATCGCAGGCCACGCAGCAGGGTCCTCACCGTGCTGTTCCTGCAGGCAATACAGCCAGCGCTCCAGCCCGAAGGCGACACAACCCGAGTGTATAGGTTCGCCATGCAGCAGGATGGCAAACGTGTTACCAAAGCCATTGCGGTGATCGTTCACAGAGCCAATGGCGAGATGTTCCTGATAGGTCATTTCCATCTTTACCGGGGCAACTTTCTGCATCAGGAATTTTTTATTCCGCCGCGGTTCAAAAAAGGGGTCGGTAGCCTGGACAAACACAATGGGTAAGTCCAAAGCTTGACACATGTCCTCCACCCGCTGGGTCAGAGTGGCCAGAAATTTTTCAACGTCATCTTGCGTGCCCATGCAGACCAGTTCGCGCATGGTAAATGCGCGCTGTCTGATCAGAGGTTCCAGGCGCTCCTGCTCTTCCTGGCGAAAACAGGTAGAGCGCACGGTGATGTACTTTGTCTCTTCCAGTTCAGCCCCTTCCTGATCAATATAGATGGGATAACATGCACCGGGCGTCAGGCAGCAGTCCACAGCGTCCAGGGCCGGTACGTTCAGGTGGCCTGCTGCATCCACCGGTTCTGCGGCAAACGACTTCAGATTGTCTTTGTCGGGGGCGGCGGCGGCCGCGAACATGGCCTGGTGCGGAAAGGAGGAGAAGTGGTCTGCCGCGTCCAGCTTGGCCACCGGGAGCAGGGGCGAGTGCTGTTGGTTCTCGGGCGCGTAATCTGCTGCCAGTGTGCAGATGTGTGCGTCGAGTTGTTGCATGTACGCCAGCAGCGGGCCGCTTAAGCCGCCCCGTTGGCTGACCCCCGATGGCGGGCGACCCGGTTCGACGGTATTGTCCATACAAGCCCCTTTGTTCTTTTTCCCTGAACCTGGCCGGTATTCTGGCGTATTACACTACAATGTACGCAGACATGGGTCTCACCCAGGCCTTTCAGTGGGGGTCATCCGTTCAGCAGTGCCTTCAGGTCACTTTCGCTATCCGCAAGTGTGGCGGCATCCACCTGTTGTCCAACCAATTGTTTGCAAATCATGAACTCTTTTGGACTGTTGACGGCGTCAGCCGCCACCACCGCGCCGTCTTTCAGATAAAACACGGCAAATTGGTTGGCGTCCATGTCACCCCGCACTACCTGCTGGTCCCCGTCAGCGGAGAAACCAACCATCTGCAGTTTTAACTCGTATTGATCCGACCAGAACCAGGGCATGGCGGCGTACACCTTGTCGCCGCCCAGCATATTGCTGACGCATACGCGCGCCTGCTCCATGGCGTTAGGCACTGATTCCAGACGCAGGCGACGATTCAACAGCGGATTCGGATGGTTAGTGCAATCCCCGGCGGCGTAGATATCCGGGTCAGAAGTCTGACAGTGGTCGTCTACGACAATGCCGTTGTCACAGGTTAAACCCGCTGCTTCAGCCAGCTCTGTATTGGGAATAATGCCAATCCCGACAACCACCAGGTCGGCGTCAAATTCGCCCGTGTCGCCACACAACACGCGGCTGACCTTGCCGTCCCCGGCGAAACCGGTGACGCCGGTGCTGGTGTGAATATGCACGCCGCGGCCGGTGTGCAGTTGGTGATAGTACGCGCTCATTTCCGGCGTCGTGACGCGTTGGAGGATGCGTTCTTCCATCTCCAGCACCCGCACGTTCATCCCCTGTTCGATACCGACGGCCGCAACTTCCAGGCCAATATAACCGCCGCCGGTAATCACCAGATTTTTGCCCGGCTGCATAGCTGCGCGAATGGCATCCACATCAGCGATCGTGCGCAGATAGTGAATGCCTTCGAGGTCCGAGCCGTCAATGTTCAATATGCGCGGGCGGCTGCCGGTACTGATGATCAGTTTGTCGTAGCTGACTGCTTCGCCGTTGTCGAGCTGGACAGCTTTGGCAGCGCGGTCAATGGCGGTTGCGGTTACACCCAGGAGGAGGTTGATGTCTTTGTCATCATAAAATTTCTGTGGCCGCAGATAGACCCGATCGAGCCCTTGCTCGCCGGACAGGTAGCCCTTGGACAGGGGTGGCCGCTGATAAGGGATGTGCGGCTCATCGCCGATGATGGTAATGGGTCCTTCGTACTTTTCCTGGCGTAAGCTGGCAGCTGCCTGGCCTGCTGCGTGACCGGCGCCGATGATGACCATGCCCGTCATAGGTTGTTCTCCCTGGTAATGCGTGTTTGCTGCTAGTTTAACGCGTCATGGTATTCTTAACACAGCAAAGAGGGGTGTTATGGGTGATTTCTTAACCTTGTCCGAAATGGTCAAGCAAGCGCGGCGTAACCTGGATCAGGGGGCGTGGGACTATCTGGTGGGGGGTGCAGACACTGAAAGTGCCCTGCGCCGTAACCGTGAGGCGGTGGAATCCTGGATGTTCAAGCCGCGCATACTCAACGATGTCAGCGAAGTCACAACGGCCACCGAATTGTTGGGCGTGCCGTTACGTGTGCCGGTGATCCTGCCTCCCATTGGCAGTGTCCAGGTGTTTCAGGAGGACGGTGGCGCGGCAGTGGCGCGGGCAGCGCAGGAATTCGGCAGTTTGCAGATACTCAGTTCAGTGTGCACGCCTGATTTTGAAACGCTGGCCGAGCAGGTGCCCGGCCCAAGAATCTATCAGCTGTACCTGATGGGTGATGAAGCCTGGATGGACGACATTATCGAGCGCTGTATTGAAGCGGGCTACACGGGCTTCTGTTTAACTGCAGATACGCAGACCTATTCGCGCCGGGAACGCGACATTATGAAGCGGTATGTGCCGCTGTCCGGTCGTCAGGCGGGTTCCGGCGATTTTGCCGCGCAGGCGCGCATGACATGGGATACCGTGGCGCACATCAAGGAGAAGTTTGCGCTGCCTTTGATTATCAAGGGGGTAGCGGTGGCGGAGGACGCGCGACGTTGCGTTGAAATGGGGGTTGATGTGGTTTATGTCAGCAATCACGGGGGCCGCCAGCTTGACCATACCCGCGCCTGCATCGACGCTTTGCCGGAAGTGGTGGCGGCGGTGGAAGGACGAGTGCCCGTGCTGGTTGATGGGGGCTTCATGCGCGGCGCAGATGTTGTTAAAGCCCTATGCTTGGGTGCTCAGGCGGTG
>JBCCUW010000273.1:0-6145 GCA_039196385.1 Pseudomonadota bacterium | reverse complement strand
TTTCTCTATCCAATGATTCGTGGCAGGGTCACCGCGGTAAATGGTATTGACGCCAAAGCTTACCAGAAGGAATACGTGAATCCGGCTGAATCCCAGCGTATCACTTCCGAACGAAATCTGACCTGGATTGGCGAGAAACCGGAAAACAACGAGATTATTGAGGGGCAATGGTGGGCGCCGGATACAACCGCCAGCGAAGTGTCTCTCGAGGCTGATTACGCTGCGGACTTTAACCTCAGCGTGGGTGATGTGTTGACCTTCGATGTTGGCGGACAGGAAAAAACTGCAACGGTCACGAGTATTCGTTCTCTTGAGTGGGAGAGTATGTCGCCCAATTTCTTCATCATCTTTTCCCCTCAGGCGTTGGTGGATTTCCCCGCCACGTATATGACCAGTTTTTATCTGGAACGCTCCGAGAAGCAGTTTTTGAACACGCTGCTGTCAGCGCATCCCACCATCACGGTCATCGAAATAGATGCCTTAATTGAACAGGTCAAGAGTATTGTAGATCGAGTCACGCAGGCGGTAGAGCTGGTGCTTGGGCTGGTACTGGCTAGCGGTTGCTTGGTTTTAGTCGCCAGCATCCAGGCCAGCCGCGATGCGCGTATGGCAGAACATGCCCTGGTGCGCACCTTAGGCGGAACCCGCAAACTGATCGGTAGTTCCCTGACTGCAGAGTTTGCGGTGCTGGGGGTTTTTGCGGGGTTTGTGGCCGTGTTTGGAGCTGAGCTTACAGTCGCCATGTTGCAAAGTCAGGTGTTTGAATTATCGACCGGCATCCATCCCTGGATCTGGCCGGTCGGTCCGCTCGTCGGCGGGGTCGTTATTGTCACCGTTGGCCTGCTGGGGAGCCGTGATCTGGTCAATTCACCGCCGATGATGGTGCTGCGTGGTCTAAACTGACTGGCTGGATTGTGTCGCTGCACTGACCGCTGCAACGGGCTCACACGCCAATATTCTGGCACGTTTGACGACCTCGCGTGACCTTACTCTCAAACCTTTGCGCGGCTGCTAATTAGGCGTTGCAAGGGCGCTGAACTCGTCTAATTTTAACCATAGAGGAAATTTTTCTAAGGCGCTGAAGTTGTCAGAATCTGCCCATTCCGGGGCATTGGCCACGCCTGCAGGATTGTCGTTTCGGCAGTGGCAGGTCTGGACGGTACTGTTATTTGCGGGTGTCAGTGGATACCTGTCGCTGGCGGTACACGATATTGCACGGAATCAGGATCAGCTACATGAACTGGTGAACACCACAGCCCAGCTGCGTGACGGAGAAGTTGAACATCCGGGCCAGTGGTTGGTGGGTGTGTACGAAGTTCTGCCCGAGATGGAGACGTTTGCCGCTGGCTCAGTGGCGACCCTGTCCAGCCCGCTGCAGGATGTCACCGTCGCGCTATTGCGCGGTGAAGGGGTGTACGCGGCAGAACACAGGCTGTTGCGTCAGCGCCTTGCCCTGGTGCTGACCGAGTTGCAGGCTGTGGACAGCCAGATGGCAACTGCGCTAGAGCGTCATACGCATTACTTCTATATCTCGATGGGCGCCTTGCTGGCTGCAATTCTTGCCCTGTTTCTCCAGCGCCTCCAGCCGCAGCGGTTTACAGTGCTGCAGCAGCTGTTGCAGGATCAGCTGTTGTTCACTGATGCCCCCGTAGCTTTGAGCTTGAGTGATCGCAACGACAGGCTGGTGCGCGTGAATCGGGCATTCGAACAGATGTCCGGTTTTACCGAAGCTGAACTGCTGGGTTTACCGATGCACCACCTGGATAGCCACCATGCCGATACAGGTCAGAGTCAGGTGTTAGCTGAGTCAGATCAGCGTAGCGAGTTTGTCGACGATGAGGGGTTTGACGGCTATCAGCAGGTTCTTGAAACGCTGAAAGTTGATGGCCGTTGGGTTGGTGACTTTCAATTACGCTGCAAAGACGGCAGTGTTGTTGGCGAAAAGGTAATGCGGGTTGCACTGGGTCGTGCGCAACAGCCCGAAGGCTACCTCACTATGTCCATGGACCCGGTGATCTCGGACGATGAAAAGCGTTTGATGCTCTGGCAGGCGCACCATGACAATCTGACCAAGTTACCGAATTCCAATCTGTTGCACGAGCGTCTGACGCGCACGCTGATTGCCAACGAGAAAGAAGGCAAACTGGGCGCGTTAATCAGTATCGATATCGATAACTTTCAGAACGTAAACGACTCCCTTGGACATGCCAGAGCTGACCGGGTGTTAACCGAGGCTGCCTACCGTATTGCGATGTGTGCGCGTGAAACCGACACGGTGGCGCGCATGGGGGGTGACCTGTTTGTGATTGCCCTGCACGAGATTCAGGACGTTGCGGATGCTGAGCGCATGGCACGGGCGGCGGTCCAGGCAATGCGGGCGCCGTTTCTGGCCGATGGCAGTGAATTGTTCATCGCAGCCAGCGCCGGCGTGGTGGTCATACCTGATGATGGCGCTGAGCAGGGCGAACTGTTGCAGAAAGCGGATGCCGCCAGAATGGACGCCAAAGGGCGCGGCGGTAATCAGATGGCTTTCTTTGAAGAAAAGATGAATTCACTGGCTGCGCGGCGCCTGGAGATCGAATTGCATTTGCGCCGGGCCATTGCCAACAATGAATTTGAGCTGTATTACCAGCCTGTTATGGACATTTCAGACGAAACGGCGTACGGCGCCGAGGCGTTGCTGCGCTGGCATAGTGAAGCGCTCGGCTTTGTTTCACCGGCTGAATTCATTCCGGTAGCGGAACAGAGCGGTTTGATTGTCGATATTGGTCAGTGGGTAGTGCAAGAAGTGCAACAGCAGTTGCGGCGCTGGGAGGATCAGAGCAAGCAGCAGATACGTATCTCACTCAACGTCAGTGCACGCCAGTTTCATCAGGAAGAGGATGCCAAAGCGCTGTTGAGTCAGCTTGCAACCGAGTTCTGTGATCGTGTAACGGTAGAGGTGACCGAGTCCGCGTTGATTGATGATTCACCCGGAGCGCAAGTTTTCCTTGATGGGATCAGAGCGCTTGGCGTACACATTGCGTTGGATGACTTTGGTACCGGTTTTTCGTCGGTGGGTTATCTGCGCGACTTCGAGTTTGATGTATTGAAAATCGACAAGAGTTTCATCGACAGCATTTGTGAAGTGCGGGACCATGGTCTGGTGGCTTCTATTGTGGCCATGGGCCGCATTCTTGGCATGCGTGTTATTGCTGAAGGGGTAGAGGAAGAAGCACAACTGTCACAACTGCGGCAGATCGGTTGCGACTATGTGCAGGGTTATTTTTATGCCAAACCGCTGCCGTTGGCTGAGTTTGAGCGCTTCCTGCAGGCACTGGAGCAGCAACAGGTAGCAGGCTGAGCCCACCTGCCTTACAATCCACGCCTCACGTCATAGTCCGAGCCCCAGTTTGTCGAAACAATCCAACGTATCCGGAGTGTATCCGGGCGCAGCCGACGATTCGGCCGGCAATCCAGTCAAAAAGGCGGCTGCCTACGAAAAGAACAAGTGCCACAAAAAATTGCGTCGCCTGGTGGGCCAGGCCCTGTCAGACTTTGGCATGTTGGCTGACGGCGACAAGGTGATGGTATGCCTCTCAGGAGGCAAAGATTCTTACGCGCTGCTCGACATTCTGCTGAGTTTTCAGCGGCACGCGCCTGTCCAATTTGAATTAATTGCCGTTAATCTTGATCAGAAGCAACCCGGGTTTCCCACCCATGTGCTGCCTGAATATCTGACGGGCCTGGGTGTGCCGTACAAGATTCTTGAGGAAGATACCTACAGCGTAGTGAAGCGGCTGACGCCGGAAGGTAAAACCACCTGTCCCGTCTGCTCGCGACTGCGACGGGGCATTCTATATGCATACGCTAAAGAAATTGGCGCCACCAAAATTGCCCTCGGACATCATATGGACGATGTCGTGGAGACCCTGTTCCTCAACATGTTTTATGGTGGGCGAATGAAGGCTATGCCCGCCAAGTTGAAAAGTGACGACGGACAGAACATGGTTATACGTCCGTTGTTTTACTGTCGTGAAAAGCTGATCGCCCAATGGTCAACACATGCCGGACATCCCATCATTCCATGTAATCTCTGTGGTTCACAGGAAAATCTGCAGCGCCAGGCGATTAAGCAGATGTTGCGCGAATGGGACCAACAACAACCCGGCCGGGTGGAAAATATTGCCAGAAGTTTAGCCCACGTTGTGCCGTCGCATCTGGCCGATTTGTCTTTGTTCGATTTTCCCGGCCTGCACGCCCCGACACGCGGTCCAGGCGCGGATGACAACGAACTTCCCGAAAACGCGCGTTTGCTTGACGTGATGCAGCTGCCAACCGCCTGATCTCAGTCTGCGCGGACGCCGAAATCGGAAGCGCGCAAAGGTATTTCGTTGCTGGCCAGTGCTTCTGCCGACTCCAACACTTCTGCTAAGGCGATTTCAAAGCTCTGGGCCAGCCCGTAGAGGTTTTTCGTTTCACCCTTAGCCAGTGCCAGTTCGAGGGTCTTGGCGGCCTCCTTCAGGCGAGTCGCGCCGAAGCTGCCGGCCACGCCGTGTAGATTGTGTGCCAGACGTTCCGCCTCTTCATAATCTTTGTGGGTGATCTGGTCACGAATTTTACTGCCTGCATCACCGTAGTAGGTACCAAAATCGCCCATCAACTTGGTCATCAACTTCACGTTGTTGTTGTGATTGCGAATGGCCTCGCCCAGGTCGATGCCAGGAACCCGTTGCAGCGCAAAACCGGCTTCTGCCTGTGCGGCTTCCGCTTGCTCTTCTTCCGTCTGATCGCTCGCACGGCGGCGCGGCTGGGCCTCGCTCTGTTCCGCCGGCAGGTATTCTTCGAGTGTGGTGATGAGCAGATCGAAATCAATAGGCTTGGTTATGTAGGCGTCACAACCTGCAGCAATGGCCGCGTCTTTCCGTTCTGCGAGTGCATCAGCGGAGACTGCAATAATCGGCGTGTTAATGTTCTGTTGGCGGATGGTGGCAGTTGCTTCGAGCCCGTCTGTCTGGGGCATGTGTATATCCATCAGAATCACGTCGTACGCGCCTTCTGTGGCTGCGGCAATGGCTTGTCGACCGGTTTCGGCGATGTCCACGCTGGCGCCTGCGCGCTGCAGGAATTCCAGAGCAAGCTGCTGATTGATCGGGTTATCTTCAGCCACCAGAACGTTACGGTTGCGCAGCACGTTAGATGCTGAGCTGCGGGCCACGGCTGCCGGTTCGGGATTGGCGGCAGCCGGATCCGGGATTCCGCACTGAATCGTAAAGGTGAATTCACTGCCTTCACCCAGGCTTGATTGCACGTGAATATCGCCACCCATCACTTCTACCAGGCGTTTACAAATGGTCAGACCGAGGCCGGTACCGCCGAACCGTCTGGTGGTTGAAGATTCGGCCTGTTCGAAAGAGTCAAACAGTCTGGCCGCCTGTTCCTCAGCAATACCGATGCCGCTGTCTTTGACATAAAAAGACAGCAACAGCGGCTGTATGCCCGGCTCACTGATGATTTGTGCGCCGAATTCGATACCCCCGCTGTGGGTAAATTTAAGCGCGTTGCCGAGCAGATTAACCAGCACCTGATGCAACCGCAGCGAATCACCGATGAGCGCGCCGGAGTCTGGACAATCTGGATGTTCGTGGATGCGATTTTCCAGGGTCAGCTTCAAGCCCTTGCGCCTGGCGTCGGTGCGAAACAACCGTTCCACTTCGTGCAGGGTTTCGTCCAGTCGAAAGGGCCGCTCCTCCAGTGTCAGCTTGCCTGCTTCGATTTTCGAGAAATCCAACACATCGCTGACCAATGTCAGCAGGTTTTCACCGGCGTTGCGAATCGAGGTCAGGTATTCGTGTTGCTTACGGTCCAGATTGGTGTCCAGAGTCAACTTGGAGAAGCCGACAATGGCGTTCATGGGGGTACGGATTTCGTGGCTCATGTTGGCCAGGAATTCACTCTTAGCAACGGTGGCGGCTTCGGCTATCTGCCGCTGTTTGTCCGCCTGTTCCCGTTCTATGCGTTCGGAAATATCAATCAACGAACCGTCGATATAGTCACCCAGTTCCGGGTCTTTGGTAATGCGTGCGGTTAACGCCATCCAGAAAACTCTGCCGCTGCTGGTCATCCCCTGGGCTTCGAAGCCAGTGACCTGATTGCGTTCCTCCAG
>JBCCUW010000272.1:0-6150 GCA_039196385.1 Pseudomonadota bacterium | reverse complement strand
GCGCAGGGTCCATGGCCGCCAGGTTAACGACATTGAATGTCAAACCTTTTTCGAGCAGGGCCAGTTTGACCTTCTGGGCATAGGGCGACAAAGGATGTTCATAAACGGTCAGCGCTTCAGCCATGAGACAGCAGCTCCTCTTTTTAATCAGTTCTTGGGTATGTTCGTTGATGAGCGCATTGATGAGCACATTGATGCGCGCGTCTTTATGCTCATCCATTACAGCATTCTAATTGCCAAGCTATAACGATCAATATACTTTGAAGCCTGACTATATTCGGAGCCGCCGCATGCCCGACTGGCAACGCACCTTCGTGTCCACAACCTCACCAACCAGCAAACGCAATGGTGCCGGCTTTAACCCGTGCCAGGGCCTGTACTACGCCCCCACCGGCGCACCACCCCGCACCGCGCTGATTGCGACCCACTATAATGTTGATTTCAGTGAGCACTATCTGGGCCCTTATATGGCCGCGCGCGGTTATGGTTTTCTGGGCTGGAACACCCGTTTTCGTGGCGCTGAAGCCTTTTTTCTGATGGAGCACGCGTTATTGGACATAGGCGCCGGCGTGCAGTGGTTAAAACAACAGGCTGGCGTGGAGCAAATTGTTATCCTGGGCAACTCGGGTGGTGGCTCGCTGATGGGGGCTTACCAGTCCCAGGCGCTTGGCGTCACCATGACGCCCACGCCGGACCTCAAAGTCCCGTCAGCGCTGGAGGACATTCAACCCGCACAGCTGTATGTGTCGCTATGTGCTCATCTCGGCCGGCCAGAAGTGCTGACCGACTGGTTTGATCCGTCAGTCACCGATGAGACTGACCCCACCAGCATCGACGAATCCCTGAATATGTATAACCCGGAACATGGTCCGCCCTATTCGGCAGACTTTATTCAGCGTTACCGGGCTGCGCAACAAGAGCGCAACCACCGAATCACCGCATGGTGTCATGCTGAGCTTAAGCGACTGAAGGCGCTGGGCATGTTTGACCGCGCGTTTAACCTGTACCGTACCTGGGCGGATCTGCGCCTCATGGACGGCACCATTGATCCCTCTGAACGGCAGGTGGGCCTTTGTTATGCCGGTGATCCCAAAGCCGCCAACTTCTCTCCCCGCGGGATTGGTTTGAACAACACACTGCGCACCTGGCTGTCCATGTGGTCCCTGCAGGATTCACACTGCAGCGGCGCTGCGCACCTGGCGCGGATTACCCAGCCGGCGCTGGTCATTCAGAGCACTGCGGACACTGGTGTGTTTCCCGGTGATGCTCAGGCTATTTATGCGGGGTTGGGCAGCGAAGACAAGACGCTGGAAATGGTGCCGGGTGATCACTATCTGGAGAATCCAGGCAATGCCCGGGATGACGTGGCGGATATGATTGCGGCGTGGTTGAAGAAGCAGGGTGTTTGACACTGAATTGGATCACTCGACCTTCGGCCAACCGTCGTTTCAGGTCGGCGTTGTCTTATTCCAGATCACGACTAAAAACGAGAGAGCAGGTGCTCGCATCGTTCCGCAATCAGACTTGCCACAGATTTTGACACGTCGTGGGGCTGCTCAGTTCGTTCTATCGCTTGATTTACTGTCAGAACAAACTCAGGGACTCGGTCTCGAACCAGTGATTTGCCAAGCCCGGCATCAGTTGCAAACTTCTCGACTTGCTCTGGAAGAATGAAGTGTGAGCGTGATTCACCACCCATAGACATTGCCATATTCTCAGTCAACTCGGGGTAGTACACCGCGCTCACCAGATCGTAAAGGGGTGATAGTCGTGTCGAGCCATCTGGTTGTTTCAACAGCGAGAAGTTTTTGGCGTGCGCATCGTGATTCCCAATCACGAGATTAAAAATGACAGCGTTGAGCAAAACGTTCAAATCAACGGCGGACACATCTGAAACCGTTCGAAGCAGTCCACAACAATCTTTCAAACTGGGCCCGCCTTCGACTTGATACTTAAGTTCAGAGGGGAGGCCTAGCGCCTGACAGAAATCTTCTTGCGCTAAGCGTGTCACAAGGCCATCGTTACCCACTGAGCGGTCGTAGCGTTCAATCAGCAAGTAGTCTTTGTCTTTAACACTCGCGATGGCCGTCGACGCGACATTTAAGCCGGCTTCATTCGCCAAATTCATACAAAACGACTCGTTGAAGACCAACCCCGCATATTCCTCGATCATGGGTTTGAGTATGTGGGTGCTTGGCGCGTTACCCAGCGGGATCGAGATATTCCCGTTCTCGACCCGGACCGCAATCTTATCCTGCGCGCCTGCAAGTGATAGCCGTATACCGTCTTCTCCAGCCATGAGCGGGCGGCGAGGCAGCTCTTCCAAGATCGTGTAAAGCTCGTCTTCATTGATATCCCGATACGTGTATGCAGACGCTGGGAGCTCCATGCCTTCTGGTAAGAACGTAATCGCACCCGCACATTCGCCACCAATTTGTTCCAACATGGCGAAGTCATTTTTGTCGCTGATACCCAGAATCTTAGCGATCGTTGTTCTATTGGCTTCTTCAGGCAGAATGCCGCCAAAAAAGCCGCGGCATTCGCGCTGTGAGAACGTTTCTTCTCTCAATGGCAATGAGTGAGAGAGCGGATATGCGCCTTCGCTCGCTAACCACGAGGATGCGTAGGTGAACACCATCTGGCCGCCATCATCCTGCACGAGGCGGCCGGCAAGTTCGTGGTGAAGAAATACGTTCAGCGTACGCACGCTAGGACGCTTCGAATCCAGACGGGAGTTTTAGCGAAAGATCAATTCCAAGCGTATGCAGCACCGTCAACACCTTACCGAGTTGACAGGTCACTTTGCCTTTTTCAAGGTCAATCACAAAGCGCAACCCGGTGCCGGACGTCAGCGCCAGGTCTTTCTGAGTGAGCCCCATTTGCTTTCTCGTGCGACGTACTGTCTTACCAATTGCTTCGGGCGTGATCCGCATCCTGACTCATGCCATATTATTACCGTTCGGGAATATTAGTGAGTCAAACGCCATAAATCAACTCAATATTACCGATCGGTAATATTTCTGGCTTATCTCAACTACGTAGGATAAATATTCCCGCTCGGGAATAAATTTCAGCCACTCAAGCCCCAGCGCTGATACTGAACGTCAGTCGACCCGCTTGGCGATAGGCCGGTCGCGCCGTGTGCGTCGCACAGTAGGCAACCAGTCTGGGCGCCAGGGGTACCGCGTACGCCTGGGCCCATTTCAGTGTGGTCACCAGCATAATGTCTGCGCCAGTAAACGCATCACCCACCAGATAGTCCGTGTCCAGCACAGCCTGCTCCGCCACGGCGACCTGTTTGTGAAATCCGGCGATGGCGGTTTCCACCGCGGCCGGAGCACTCCCGTACATGTCTGCCAGATCGCGGTGCTTACGCAGCACATACAAGGTGTGTGCATCCAGCTCCATCTGGATAAAGGCCACCCATTCATTGTAACGCGCCCGCTCACGCGTATACGGCGGCGGCACCAGGCCACTGTCACGACCGTAGGTATCCCCAAGGTAAGTAACAATCGCTGAACTTTCCGTCAGCACCAGGTCGGCGTCCACCAACACCGGGATTTTCTCTTTTGGATTCAGGCGGCGAAACTCCGCCGTCTGGGTAGCGCCGGTCCGGGACCCGATCAACCGGGGCTCGTACTCCAACCCCAGTTCGTGAGCCATCCAGTGGGCGCGCATTGCGCGGGTTGAAGCACCACCCCATATCGTCAGCATATTCAGTCCAGTCTCATCGCAACGTCATGCCACGTCACGCCAAAATGGCGGCGTGGATCATATCGGCCAGCCGCTGATGCCGCTCGGTCGACCGGGATTCTTCCAACAAACCGGTGGACGGAAACGCAACAAACAGTTCCTGTTCGGGATCCACATAAAACGTGGTTGAACCCGCGCCAACACCGCCGAAGGTCGCGGGACTGGCCAGGCTGCCAAAGGGTGTGGGGAACAACCCTTCACCGCGTAAAAAGAAGCCTAACCCCAGAAATGCAGGAAACACGGGCCAGTGGCGGGCACCGACACAGTAGTTCCAGATGTCGTTGGGCATGTCCCCCGTGTAGTTGTCCGTCGCGAGGCGCAACATGGCCGGCGACAGAATTCTGACCCCCTGCAGCGCGCCGTCGTTACGTAACATTTCGGCAAACCGGGCAACGTCTGCGATGGTGGTGACATAGCCACCCGCCGGCATTTCGGAATCAGCGCGCAGCGACTGTTCGGTACCCTCCAGCATCGCCGGGTCCAACATACCCGGGGACGTATCCCGGATCACGACGGGACACACCCGCTCACGCAGCCGTTCGGGCAGGCCCAGGGCGCTGTCGACCATACCCAGCGGAGCAAAAATCTCCTCGGCCATGATCTGGCGGAAAGGTCGGCTGCCACCATCAACCCGGCGGACCATCTCCGCCATAATGGCATGCGCCGTGGTAATGGAATATTTCACCGCCGCGCCGGGCAACGTTTCCGGCGCAGTGCGGCAGATCGCCGCCACGTGCGCCTGCGCGTCATAAATGTCGGCAGGCTCCGCCAGCGGCGCAAACGGCGGGATGCCACTGGTATGGGTCAGCAGGTGCCCCAGATGAATACCCGCTTTACCATTGGCGGCAAACTCAGGAATGATTTCCGCAACAGGCTGATGCAACTGCAGCAGACCTTTCTCAATGTAGTGCAGTACCGCCGCCACGGCAAATTGTTTGCCGGATGAAAACGTCACAAACACATCATCCGCTTGCAGCATGCGCTCACTGGCGCGATGGGCATAACCCTGCACAGACTGCAGGGCAATACTGCCGAACCGGCCGACCACCAGAGCTGCACCGTCGTAACGCTGTTGTTCAATATCCCGAGCGATGGCCGCCTCAACCTGTGCCAGGCGTTGTGGATCAAAACCCAGGTCTTGTGGGTTATCCAGCGGCAAAACGTCGCCGGATTGAGTCGGTTGCGCCATAGGTCCTCCTCCCCATTGGTATCGCTGAACCGTGTTATAACATCATCGTTCAGTTCTTGCGTGCAATAACGGCGCACCGACACATGACCGACACATGGATGTCATACGCTTCTGCTATAGTGGGTAATTTAACTGCGCACCAACTGTATGCCTGCCAGAGTAGCAATTAACGGCTTCGGCCGAATGGGACGTCTCGCACTGCGCGCGGGATGGGACCACCCGGATCTCAACTTTGTCCACGTCAACGAAATTGCCGGTGATGCCGCCGCGGCCGCCCACCTGCTGCAGTACGACTCCCAACACGGTGTCTGGGGTGATGCCGTCAGCGGCCAGGACAACCAGTTGCAGATCAACGGCCACACCCTGACCTACAGCCGCAACGAAGCCATTGTCGATACCAGCTGGCCGGACATCGACATTGTGTTGGAGTGCACCGGTCAGCACCGCGCTATGCACAAACTGCAAAGTTATCTGGATCGCGGGGTAAAAAAAGTCATTGTGTCCGCGCCGGTTAAAGACGGCGCGCTTAATCTTGTCGTTGGCGTCAACGACACCTTATATCAGCCTGAACAACATCACATCATTACCGCCGCATCATGCACCACCAACTGCATTGCACCGGTGGTGAAGGTGGTGCACGAAACATTCGGCATCAAACACGGCTCCATTACGACCATTCACGATGTAACCAACACCCAGAGTGTGCTGGACCAGTACCACAAAGATCTGCGCCGGGCCCGCGCCGGCAGTTTGTCGCTTATCCCCACCAGCACCAACTCGGCAACCGCCATTGGTGAAATTTTTCCTGAACTGCGGGGCAAGTTATCCGGTTACGCGGTGCGCGTGCCTCTGGCGAATGCTTCCATTACCGATTGCGTATTCGAAGTGGATCGCGCCACCGACAGCGATTCGGTTAACGCTGCTTTGCAGGCTGCAGCTGATGGACCACTGGCCGGGATTCTCGGCTTTGAAACCCGTCCCCTGGTGTCTGTGGACTATCTGGGGGATACCCGGTCCAGTATTGTGGATGCCGCAACTACGATGGTAGTGAATGACACCCACGTCAAACTGCTCGCCTGGTACGATCACGAAATCGGCTATGTGCAGCGCATGGTGGAACTGGCTGCCCGGGTTGCCGCCAGCCTGTAACCAATGAGGCAATACGCGCTCATCACCGCCAGCTACTGGGTATTCACTCTGACGGACGG